>JANNDQ010000436.1:0-9749 GCA_031387965.1 Chamaesiphon sp. OTE_75_metabat_567 | reverse complement strand
GGGTCATTGGTTAATCGGGTCCAATTTGCCCCGCCGTCGATGCTCCTGCTGGGCGTCACCAGGTCCAAGCCATCGACGTTGCTGAAGTCGAGGCAATACAGGATTTCCGGATCGCTGGTGAAGGACATCCTCGCGCGGGTGTTCCCCTGAATTTTGCGGAAGTCGAAGAAGTTCCACGAATGGCCCAGGTTCTGGCTGTAATACAGCTCCGCCAGAATTAATCAAAGATATTGTGCAAATTAGTATCGAAGAAAGCCTACATTTGCCAGCAATGTTTTCACTGGTTATCCAAAATAGCTACACTCCAACTCTCGACCGTCACAAGCCTTGGCAGCATACGGAGCAAGGTAAAAGTTTTTTTGAGATTGGTAGCAAACTAAGATTGGGATTTATTTCTAGTACCACAAGAGATATTAATTTCAAGACAAGTGATGAAGATTTCTTGATTGAAGGTGAAATTACGGCGATCGAAGCTCATTTTAACGAAAAATCGGAAGCTCCAATTATCGTGCGAGGTTATGATATTTCCCATCGGCTCCATCGTGGTCGCTATAATCGCTCATTCTTAAATCAAACTGATAGTGATATTGCCAAGAAGATTGCCAAAGAAGTGGGAATTAAGATTGGTAAGAATATCGAAGAAAGTGGCGAAACCCATGAATATGTATTCCAAGAAAACCAAACTAATATGGAGTTTTTGCGCGAACGAGCAGCGGCGATCGGCTTTGAGCTATTTATTCAAGGTCAAGAACTATATTTTCGCAAACCTAAAAGTCAAAAATCCCTAGATTTGACCTGGCTAGTGAATGTCAGTAGCTTCAATACTCGAATAGCGAGTGCTGAACAAGTCAGTGCCGTAGAAGTCCGAAGTTGGGACTATACCCAAAAAAGATTGATTTTGGCAACAGCTAAATCGGCAAATCTCGTCACCAAAACTGGTAACGAGATCGGTAGTAGCACTAGTACCAAATTCGATCTCGATCGCCAACCACCCAAAATCACTGTAGTCGATCGACCCGTGGCTACCACCAAACAGGCCGAAAAAATGGCTCAAGCTCTCTGCGATGAGCTAGGCGGTGAATTTGTCTATGCAGATGCTAAAGCTGAAGGAAACCCGAAGATTCGACCAGGCACAGTTGTAAACCTGAAGGGTATGGGCGATCGATTTAGTGGTAATTACTACGTCACTGAAACGCGCCACTTTTACCATCAGCGGATCTACAAAACTGAATTTAGCGTGCGCGGACTGCGGGCGGGGAATCTATTCAGCACCCTAGCTCCATCAGTTCGCCTCCAGCCAGGGCAAACATTTTTAGTCGGCATTGTCACCGATAATAAAGACCCCAAAGCCTGGGGTAGAGTTAAAGTCAAATTTCCCACCCTCACCGAAGAACATGCCAGTCACTGGGCGAGAGTAGTATCGATCGGTGCAGCCAATGCACGCGGATTTGACTGTTTACCAGAAGTAAATGATGAAGTACTAGTTGGCTTTGAACATGGCGATATCCACCGTCCCTATGTGATCGGTGGTGTCTGGAATGGCAAAGATGCTCCACCTGAACCCGTAAATGACTCAATTCAGGGTGGTAAAGTGCGACTCCGCACCATCAAAACTCGCACTGGACATACATTACAATTTGTCGAGGAAGACAAAGGTAGTAGCAAAGCTGGCGTGCGACTAGAAACCACTGGGGGACACAAAATATACCTAAACGACAGTGAATCCTGTATTGAAATTGAAACAACAGGCGGTCATAAAATCACGATGGACGATCGCGGTCAATCGATCTCCGTCAATTCAACTGGAAATCTTTCCCTCAAAGCTAAAGGCAATATTGAAATCAAAGCCAACGGCACCATCACCATCAACGGCGCAATCATCAGTCTTAACTAAATAATTTTATGCCTGGAAAACCCGCTGCTCGTCTTGGAGATATGACCGCTCATGGTAGCCCTTTGGGTGCAGGCCCTGGTAGTGCCAACGTGCTAATTGGGAAGAAACCTGCATGGCGAGGCATTTCTGCTGCACAAGCCGCGATGCTAGCGCAGAAAGTTGCCGAGGGAGCGGAAAAAATTGCCAAAGCTACTGCAAAGGCTAGTGCGGCTGCGGGGACTCCAGCGGGGCCAGCAGCAGTATTAAATCTAGCGAAGGTTGTCGCCGAGACAGTTGCCGATATTGCGTCAACGATGACTGGATTTGGGGCGGATATGCACGCTTGTCCGATCGTCAAAGTGGCGATTCCTGATGGTGTAGGTCTGGTGACAAATGGTAGTCAAACTGTACTAATCAATGGGATGGCAGCCTGTCGGATGGGTGATACAATTCAAGAAGCCACCAGTGTAAATGCGATCGCTATGGGGGAGCCAACAGTATCAATCGGCGGTTGAATAGTCTTAAATATCAAGAGTAAAGAGTTCTTCTGAAAATAGGTTAGATGAGGTCTAGTGACTGCAAGTGCGATCAATATCGGCGTACGATAGAGCAACGCAGGACTTTGTGCGATGCAGGAATCGAGAAAGTCTGAAATTTAATTTAGTGCTGGCAGCTTAGTCAATCCCACAATCAGATTAGGATTGGATTGCTTTAATTGTGCTTCAAATGCCCAACAGGAATCGCTAGTTGTTTTGGTTAGGGCACTCTTAGCTTGACAGCGTTCGGACATGATTTGGGCGACGGTAGAAATTAACAATTGATCGCCCTTTTTATATGCAGATTCAAATAGCTTAATCGATGCTCGGAGATCACTATCATTCTGTTGTTCTCGCCCGCGAATTCCGAGCAGCTGTGCTTTATAGTAAGTCAATTCAGGATTATGCGGTGCGAGTTTAATCGCGGCATTAATTGCGTTACTTGCTTTTTCGTAATCTTTGAGGTCGCGGTAGCCAACGTACATGCCACGTAGGGCTAGATATCTAGGTTCAGCATTTTTTAGCTGATCGATCGCCTGATTGGTATCAGAAAATGGTACATTTACAGCTAGTAGTAAGTCCATGTAGCCTTTAACCAAATTCAATTCTGGATTAGTAGGGTCAATTTTTTTGGCTTTATCCATGTATTCAAATACTTTTTGGAGCTTATTTAAGGCACCCAAAGCACCGCCATTTGCCTTTTTCAATTCATAGGCACCAAGAATTCCTAAACCGACACCTTGATATAAATTGCCGCGCAACTGATTTGTTTTCATCAGTTGTTCGGCTGCTTTGGAAGTTTTCTCCCCGTATTCTTTGACTTTTTCGTAGTCTCCAGCACTAAAGGGATATAGGGTATTCATCGCATAAGTCAGTGGTTCATTTGGTTCAGTTTTGAGTGCTACTTCTAGATATTGTTTGGCTTTTACATAGTCTCCATCTCTGAACATTGCTGCTTTTGCTCGTTCGACGTTAGATCCCTGGCTTTGCTTGTTTCCCTCTGGAGGGCGGATCATATTACTATTGGGTTTTGCTGGTTTGGAAGATGCTTTTGTCGTTGCGACTGCTGCGCCCATTGTCGGGTTAAACTGACTAATCGGCATCAAGATTGCAGAGTTGATGATGGCGATACCTGTAGCTAATGCGAATAGAGTGTGAGGAGAAAGTTTAAATTTCATAGATTACCAACTATGTAAACCGAGTATGGTGAAGTTCTAAGAATAGGGGATTAAATAACTTGAAAGTCGCAATGTACTATACTATTTGGACGCGACCTTCGATCGGATGTTCCGATTTGGTTGCTGCGTAGATCTTACCCACCCCACCCTACGGGCACCCCTCCTGGGAGGGGATTTTGATAATGCTAAAACTTAAACAGCTTTCCTACCATCCACCAGCTAGCGATCGATCGATCCTGACAGATCTTAACTTGGAACTAGCCCCTCAGCAATTGGGGTTGATTATCGGATCGAGTGGTTCTGGTAAGAGTACGCTGCTGGAAATTTTAGCAGGACTGGCAACTGGTACGAGTGGGGGCGTATATTGGCGCGATCGCATTTTGAGTGCGGAATTGCTGCAACAATTGGGAGGGCTAGTATTTCAGTTTCCAGAGCGGCATTTTTGCACCAGCTCAATTTTGGAAGAGTTGCGGCTAGGGCATCCAGAGCTGGGTGCGGAGCGAGTCGAGCACGCGCTGACTGAGGTGGGTTTAGCGGATCTCTCGCTACAGCTTTCCCCAAATGCCCTCAGCGGCGGACAGCAGCGACGTTTAGCCCTAGCGGTGCAATTGATCAGACAACCCCATTTACTCCTGTTGGACGAGCCGACAGCGGGCTTAGATTGGTCAATGCGCCAGCAGTTGGTAAATCTACTGGCAAAACTCAAGCAGGATTGGACGCTATTGGTGGTTACTCATGATGCGGGAGATTTATTGGCAATTGCTGATAAATGTTGGCAGATCGATCGAGGCAAGTTAATTGAGTCAAAAATTGTTGACGGTAAACTGGTTACACAAATTTAATTTTTTGGGCAGCATACAGACACATTTTAATCAGGATTAAGCCCTCGCGGACATGGGCGATATTTGATTCACCATAAGTACGCGGCTGATAGCGGACGGGTACTTCAACTATGTGTAAATTTAGTTTAGCTGCTCCGAATAATAGGTCAAAATCTCCAAAGGGATCGAAATCTCCGAAGTAACTGCGATTGGCAACAATGCGAAGATAGTCCTCACGCCACAATACTTTGGTGCCGCAGAGGGTATCTTTGATATTCTGTCCGAGTAAGAAGGAAAAGACTAGGGCGAAGAACTTATTTGCTAGAGTATTCAGCCAAGGCATAGCTGCTTGAGAATAGGGATAAACTAATCTCGAACCATTGATAAATTCACCTCTACCGCTGACGATCGTATCGACGAAATTAACCAATTCTTCTGGCTGCACTGTCAGATCAGCATCTAAGATAATTAAGATATCTCCAGTTGCTTTTTCAAATCCCAATCTAACAGCGTCACCCTTACCTTTACCTGACTGTTGAAAGGATTTAATTGTGAATTTACCCTGATAAGATCGCACTAAAGTTTCAATTTTATCCCAAGTATCATCGGAAGAATGACCTTCAACAAAAATCACTTCGGTATGTTTTCCTAGCAGTGGTAATCGATCGATCGCGGCTGCAATATTCCCTGCTTCATTTCGAGCTGGAATAATTACGCTGACGCTATATTCTTTGCTAGCGTTCAATCTAGAAATTTGTTTGCGGGCGACAATATAATTAGTTAATCCGAGATGATTGATCATCGGTAGTGGGCTGAGATATCGATTAACAAAATTAGAGATCAGGGGAATATATTTCGGCAACAAACAGCGTCTACCAATTTTAACTGACTGATAGCCAGTAATATTTAACAAATTGATCACATCATTCATCGACAGCCAACTTTGAGGCGGTTGAGGTCGGCGTTGTCCAATTTTTTCAGCAATAGTTAGAAGTGGCTCCCATAGATAGTTGTGAAAATTAATTACAACTTTAGTATGGGGATGACAAAACTGTTGGAGGTTTGTTAATACTCGTTGAATATTAGTTAGATCGCCTAATACATCGGACAGGATAATATAGTCAAATTCAGTATTAAGTAAGGGATAATTAACATCGGCTTCCAGATTTTCAGCATCAAGACAGTAGAAATGTAAATCTGGATATTTGACCTGAGCGAAATTAATCACCGCAGCTGAGAAATCAATCCCGACAGCTAGATCTGCCCCACTTTTAGCAAGTAAATCTCCAGTGCCGCACCCAATTTCCAAAACTTTACTGCCAGTTGGAATCAAAAAGTGGTGTAACCTGTCAAGATCTTGATAATAATAACGATTGCGTCGTGCCCACCAATCTAA
The DNA here is from genome assembly GCA_031387965.1 of Chamaesiphon sp. OTE_75_metabat_567. Taxonomy (GTDB): domain Bacteria; phylum Cyanobacteriota; class Cyanobacteriia; order Cyanobacteriales; family Chamaesiphonaceae; genus Chamaesiphon. The sequence continues at coordinate 3,945 of JANNDQ010000436.1, read as the reverse complement.
ATTTGGGGCGATATCATTAAAATGCTTTTTCGTGCGTTCTGTAACTAACAAATCTGACATAAATCCTCCTGCGTTGACAACCAGCTCACACCTCTTCTCTATCGACGACTACCAATTTTCTGAATTAGTTGCCAACCTTCTACATTGCCAATTGTGCGAGTTTGTGCTGCTAGTTCTGGCGAAATCCTTAATGTCCAAGCATAAGACTGATCAGGCAATTGAGCAAAATTATTCATCTGTCGCCCTAGCTGGGGAGTGTAGAAACTTAATAATATCAGTGTTTTATGTTCTTCAGCACTGAGGGGTCGATCTTGATTATTCGCCTGCTGGAAACCACTGGTTTGGACAGTATCAATCAGGAGATTGACGGGCTGCTTGCCGACAGCACCAGCGATATTCAGTCGAGCGAATGCAGTTCTAAAATCTGGACTTTTGTCTGTCAGTGCCCCTCCTAAGCCAAAGCTAAGAATCGTAAACCAGACAGGAATCAGCCAGCCAGCTAGCCAGTAGGGAATACTGGGTGATTGCCAACGGTGCCAGAGGAGGGGAATAGTTAGCCAGCCACAGCCTAAAATGATCACTGGCAGGGCATAGACACGAGCTTCAGCTGGAATGCTGACTAAATTAAATGTGACTAAAGCGCCCGCAATTGCGAGGACAACCCCTAATCCACTAAAAGCATAACTCAGCCACGTCACAAATCGATACCAACTAATTGATTTCGATCGACTAATTTGGCTAAATTGTGTGAAAGCAGTCGCCGCAAGTAACGCCATAAACGGCAGTAATTGCAGCATATAATAAGGCATCCGCGTCCGAAATAGACTTAGTAAAACAAATAAACAAACTGGATATCCCAGTGTCAAAGTTAGTGTGGAATAATTAATATCCAACAGAAGTTTCCGCCACAGCACGATCGCCCCAATCACACTAAAAAGTGCCCACGGGAAAATATTCAGGGGTAAATTCCAGAGATAATAAAAGGGACCAGGATTGAAATCGTCAGTTTTGGAGAGAAAAAATAATTTATTAACTAATTCTTGGACAGGCGCAATTCCGCCATATTTATAACAGCTTAAAACCAACCATAATCCAGTTGGGATAGCACCGAGAACTAACCCCAGATAAATACCTGGATTAGTTAAAAACTGACGATAGCGCTGGCGAGAGATCACATAAGGCAACAGTGCAACCATCGGCACAAATATCATAAACCCCTTAATCAAAAAGCCCATACCTACCGTTGCACCCGCAACGATCCCCCAAACCCAATCATGTTTGGTCAGTTGTCGTGAAGATGATAAGCTGGGATGCTGAACATCCGCAAGCTGTAATAATGCCCAAATCCCTAGTAACTCGATCGCAACTAATGCTGTATTTTGTTGTGCAGTATGGGCTTCATTCACCCATAGTCCCATCAACATCAAGATCGCTGCACCCAACCAGGCAATCTGACGATCGAGAATAATCTTGCCGATTTCGTATGTTAATAGTACTCCAAAAATACAGGCGATCGTACTAGAGATCCGAACGCTAAACTCATTCAATCCAAACAGATGATAAGCTAGAGCGATGAACCACTGGATTCCAATCGTCCGATCGTAAATCGGCGTACCCCACCACTGCGGTGTCAACCAATCGCCAGTTTCCCAAATCCACCGCGCTTGGATGGCATAGTAGCCCTCATCATGGGGAATCAAGCTGTGGTTATAACCATTAAGTACTAGTAATGGCAATGCTACTAACAGCAAGCTCAACCGAGGAAATCTGTTCCAAAACAGCAAATAACTTTGTATATTCACACTCAAGGCTTTAATTGTGTCCTTACCAGAATTAAGTTTACTACTAATCTCTGTTTTAGCTGGCGTATTTGGTCAATTTTTTCTCAAGCTAGGTGCATCAAAGCTGGGAAAAGTTGAACTAGATAATGCTGTAAATCATGTTTTAAGTATTGTATTGACACCAGAACTACTAATCGGTTTAACTTGCTATGGGCTGGGTGCAATTGTCTATATTCTCCTACTGACTCGTGTTAATTTAAGTATTGCTGCTCCAGCAATTTCACTCAGTTATATCTTCTCAGTTTTACTCGGACACTTTTGGTTTCGTGAATCGATCGCCTCAGCTCAATTAATTGGATTAGCAGCTATTTCTGTCGGCGTAATTTTGGTTGTATCTCAAAAATAATCTCTCGATATCTACTCCCACACATGAATTTATTATCAACTCCCAGCTCAAATGAATTGCCAAATATGGATGAAATTTGGCAGGAAACTATTGACTGGTGTCCGAGCGAACAACAGCGATCGCAATTACAACTTTTATATGTATCGGTAATTACTGCTAATCAAAGATTGAACCTGACCAGAATTACTGAACCAGCAGAATTTTGGGAAAAACATTTGTGGGATTCGCTGCGGGGCGTTGGTAATTTAATTACTAGCTCTTCAGATTTGAAAGTGGTAGACATTGGTACAGGCGCTGGATTTCCTGGACTGCCACTGGCGATCGCTAGACCTGATTGGCAGCTAACACTAGTTGATTCTACCGCCAAAAAGATTGGCTTTATCGACTCAGTTGCTCCAGAAATTGGTTTAGCAAATTTTCAAGCACTAGTTAGTCGAATCGAAGATTTGGGACAACAAAAAGAACACCGCCACCAGTACGATCTTGCCCTAGTTCGCGCTGTAGCCGCTGCAAATATTTGTGCTGAATATGCACTTCCTTTAGTTAAAGTAGGCGGTACGGCAATCCTTTATCGAGGAAATTGGACGGAAGAAGAGGGTGAAAGTCTAGCGATAGCAGTAGCTAAACTTGGTGGTGAAATTAGTAAGATCGATCGATTTAGTACGCCGATTAGTGATAGTGTTCGCCACTGTATTTGGCTGCACAAAATCGCTGATACACATCCATATTATCCCCGTGGGATTGGTATTCCCACACTCAAGCCAATTTAAGAGCAAATTTCGGCGTTGTTGATTTGAGGTATTTGCCCTCACCCCGCCAGATCCTTCGGCTCTAGCTCCCCTCTCCCAAGCCTACCGTGTATACACAAGTCCGTTTGAGTTGGTGCGTAGATCTGAATCCCCCAAACCTCCTTAAAAAGGGGGCTAAGATCGAATTCTAGAATTCAAAGTCCCCCTTTTTAAGGGGGATTTAGCGGCGTTTTTATTCGGGGTTCCCCCCGAATAAAAAAACGACAAGACAGAGGGGTTGGGGGTGAGGGCTAAATCTGTGCTTAATACCCCAATTCAGCAATGCCCCAATTCCTTGCAAGCGATCGTACAACCTGTATAATGAAGCTTCAATCTGGTTTGAGTGGGGAGCAGCCACTCAAAGTAATGGGGAAAGCCTGGTGAAAATCCAGCACTGTCCCGCAACTGTAGTTGGGTAAACCAAAGTCAGAACGCCCGCCAGAAGACATATATCAGTCAATTAACCTACGAGGTATTAGGTGAATCCACAGCATTGTTTATTTGTTTGTACCACTTGCGGCAGTAAGTGGCAAGATGGTCAGCGCGTTGGTACAAGTGAGGGTGAGCGGTAGTTACAGCAGCTGAAAGCTTTACATCAAGACTGGGATCTCGCGCCAGAGTTTCCGATTCAAGCGGTTGGGTGTATGAGTGCTTGTAGTCGTGCTTGTGCGATCTCTTTTGCTGGAGCTGGTAAGCACACATATTTATTTGGGGATATTACTAGTACCGATGCGAGTACTCCCTTGAGCAATATCCTCGACTGTGCTAAGCAATACTATCAGCATCCTACTGGGGATTTACCCTGGAAAGAACGTCCGGCTCCGCTCAAGCAAGGTATCCTCGCAAAAATTCCCCCACTCACTACTTACTCTCCTACCCATGCGGCACTATAATCGCTGCCATACCAATCTCTTTACCCAAAACTTCCTGTGGACGGGCTATTGGGCTTGGCAAGGCTACCTAAATTGCG
>JANNDQ010000388.1:0-2858 GCA_031387965.1 Chamaesiphon sp. OTE_75_metabat_567 | reverse complement strand
TACTATACACAATCCAGTGATCGTCGCCTTCCATCCGGCTGACGACTTCGCATTCTAAGTAAGCTAGCGAGTCCGCCAGGATCGGACAACCGTTAGAAGCGGGGTAAACCTTGATATTGGCAAATCGATCTGCCCCAGGCGGAAAACGTTTGAGGAAGTGCTTCATTAGGGGCTGATAGTTGCCCTCTTCGAGGATGTTTAGCACGAACCTGTCGCCGACGTGCATCAGGGACTCGATCGCGCGGTCTTTGGCGACGGCGATCGAGATTCCGGCTGGTTCGACGCTGGCTTGGGCGACCCAGGATGCTAACATTGCGCTGGTGGCTTCGCCGCGTTTGGCGGTGATGATGTAGAGTCCGCCACTGATCCGCCCCAAGGCTTTGTCGAGATCGTTATCGAGGGATTTCATTTGCTTGATGCTGCGATCGCGGGTCAGCCATTGTCCGAGATCTGTGCCTGCTTCTTCGCAGAGTTGGTAGGTATTCTCGCTGGGGGTAGTTTCGATCCGAATTGGCTCGAAGGCTTCGCGGACACCGATTTCTTTGAGTTTGTTGCGGAGCAGGTAAATTGATTCGTCGTCGCCACCGCCGGATTCAAATAGTCCGAAGCTTTGTTTGGCATTAACTGCGGCGAGAATGGTGCTGACTAGGGCTTGAGCGGCATCTGCGCCGGACTGGGGGGGCATGGCGACGACTACGCCAGCGGCGATGTTGACTAGTTCGCGGACTTCGTGGGGGTCGGATTCGCGCAGGTCGATAAGTTCTACGCCTACACCTGTTTTGGCGATACCTTGCCCGATCGAGTTGGCTAGTGCGTCACCATGTCCATATTCACCGATGTAGAATACTACGGCAGTGGTTGCGGCTTTGGCTTGGGTTTGACTCCAGTCCTGGTAGCGACCGACGAGTTCGGTGATGTTGTATTTAAGCAGTGGCCCGTGTCCAGTGGCGATCGTCGCGATCGGTGGCAAGTCGCCCATCCGCTTGATTGCGGCTAAGACTGATCGAGCATTTGGCCCCATCAGGCAATCGTAGTAAATCTTGTAGTCAGAATTGAGAATCGCTAAATCTTCATCAAAAATCTGGTCATCACAATAGTGCATCCCAAATACGTCGCAGGTAAATAGATTCTGGGTGAGATGATCGTAGGTAAGCATCGTATCTGGCCAGTGCAGATTGGGCGCAGCGACGAATTCTAATTCATGTCCATTGCCGAGATCCAATTTATCACCACTCTTGACCATCATCTTGCTGTATGGCTGATGGATCAAGTTATCCAGAAACTGCATCGCTACTTTGACAGCGACGACGGTAATATTTGGATTTAGTTGCAATAAATCTTTGACCAAGCCACTATGGTCGGGTTCAGTGTGGCTGATGACGAGATAATCAATCTCAGCCGGATCGATGATGCCTAATAATGTGTCGAGATAGATCTGGCGAAATTTAGCATGGCTAGTATCTACCAGTGCCGTTTTCTCGCCCCGAATCAGGAAGGAGTTATAGGTAGTGCCGTTTTCGAGGGCAAATTCAATATCAAATCTGTCCCGATCCCAGTCGAGCGATCGGATCACAGTGGTATTGGCAGCAATTTCCGCTGTCTGCATTGTCAGCCGATTTGAAGTTTTAACGCTAATTGCTACCATAAACTAACCTCTATATGAGTTGCTCTGTCAATCTCTTCTATCTCTATTGTGACTGCCCGATCCCCTAGTTGTAAAGTTTTAATTAGTAATTCTACCTATGAGCAAAATTTATTGACTAATATTTTGCTTCTGAACCAATCTATCGCCGTGGGATGGACAAGGTGGCGCGGAGATTGATTTATCCAGCCAACCGACAGCTTGGGCAAATCTGGCAAGGGCTTCATCATGATTATCTTTGAGTGAAAATACTAGTGCAGCCGCAGCTTGCTCACGGGCGCGGGCGGGACGATTGGATTTGAGCCTGTGCCAATCTGTTTCAGCGATTCGCAATCGATCGGCAAGAGCTTGAGCTAATTCTAAAGTGCTAATATCGTCTGGGATGGAAGACATGGGATTTATGACCTAAATTTAGGCATATTAATAACAATGCTATTCAAATTGTATCGCCGACCATGACTCAGAATACGCCGCCAATTGATGAGACGATCGAATTTGATCGGGAAATTGCCGAATTAGAACAGGCGATTTCCGCACTTAAACATCGTCAAGCAGATACTCAGTTAGCCGCACGGGAGCAAGTGGTATTGGTGCGCCAGCGCAATGAATTAAAACAGAAAGGTAGTTCCCAGCCAGAAGTCAAGCAGGAACTGGAGTTGATTCGATCGCGCCTAACAGAATTAGATCTGATTTTAGAGTCTCGCCTGCTCAATGAATGGAAATTAATGTGGGAACCTTTCTGGCAAGCAGTGCGGTTTGGTGGATTGGGAATCGCGATCGGTTGGTTTCTGGCAAATTGGAAACGTTAGGCAATTCTTGTGGTATAATGGCTGCGCCATAATAACCCGTTTGTAAATTCTATGTCCGTTTCTACGGTCTTGCCAGCATTACTGGTCTTAGCAGATGGCACATCCTACCCTGGGTTGTCGTTTGGAGCTATGGGTACGACCATTGGCGAAGTTGTCTTCAACACTGGAATGACTGGCTATCAGGAAGTCCTAACCGATCCTAGCTATAGCGGTCAAATTGTTGTGTTCACCTATCCCGAATTGGGTAATACAGGTGTCAATCCTGATGATGAGGAATCAGCATTGACACCTGTATTACCCAATTCGGGATAGGTGAACACGACAATTTGACCGCTATAGCTAGGATCGGTTAGGACTTCCTGATAGCCAGTCATTCCAGTGTTGAAGACAACTTCGCCAATGGTCGT
>JANNDQ010000343.1:0-2168 GCA_031387965.1 Chamaesiphon sp. OTE_75_metabat_567 | reverse complement strand
TGAAATTGTCCGCGCCGTCCTCAATCCAGGAATGCCGCCGATCCTGCCGGAGGGGGTCAGATCAATCGAAACTCGCACCCGTGGCGAAATGCTGCGAGAGACAGCCCTGAAAGCGATCGAATTAATCACCATAGGTAAAGTCGCACCTGGAGATATTGCAATTATCGCCCCTGGATTGGATGCGATCGCTCGATCGACTATTACCAATATTTTCGCACAGCATCACATTCCGATCGCCTCTCTCAATGCTCAACTACCACTCAATAGCGATCCAGGTGTCCGCGCCCTCCTGAGTTTAATGGCACTTACCTATCCCAATTTAGGACAGCTCACCAGCCGCGATGAGATTGCTGACTTACTCGTCACCCTCAGCCCCATCTATCCAACTCCCAACTGTCTTGAAAAGGTGCTTCACTTGGGGAAACCCCAAGACCGCACTTTTCGCTATCCACTGTTCACTATTTACTCGGCAGAAAGTAGCGGATTAGTCAAAAAAGCATACTCTGTCACGATCTGATTGCCGATGATGTGCTCTTGAATAATCCGTTCGATCACTGCTGGAGTCGCCGAATGATACCAGACCCCATCGGGATAGACAACCACAATCGGCCCGTGCAGACAGACCCGCAGACAGTTCGCCTTCGTCCTAAAAATACACCCTTGGGGTGAATCAGGAGTATCTAGCCCCAATTCTTTCAAGCGACGTTTGAGATAATCCCATGATGCTAGACTATCAGCCTTGGAGCAACATAGCGGCTTAGTTTGATCCGCACAGATCAAGATATGCCGGGAGATGCGATCGAGTCCCAGTTTAGCAATTGAACTAGCAAAAACACTGGGACTTGGCAATTCATCAGCGTGCAACATAAATCACCCCAGCCCCGTCAGTATCAATGTCAGTTAAAATTAATTTAGCTCTCATTAGCCTCAACTCACATTATTTCCAGTAAAAGATTTATGTTCACTAGAGTAGCTTCTCTTCGTCAGTGGTTGCAACGACGGTGGTTATATTCATCCCTCTGTATTTTTACAGTGGCTACTATTGTTGTGGGTCAACCACAAATTAGCCAAGCGGCTGAATGGTGGCAGCTGTTGATTCAAGGTGCCCAAATTGTCCAGCTGTCGAATATGTCTGATGCACAAGAGGTGAGTCTCGGTGAGCAGACAAATCAATCAATTAGTCGTCAAGTCAAGATTTCTCAGAATCAAGCGCTGACTGGCTATGTTAATCAAATTGGTCAACGGTTAGCGTTAAATAGTGCCAGACCAAATATCAAATACACTTTCCAAGTCGTTGATGATGATAGTATCAATGCCTTTGCGACGATGGGTGGATTTGTGTACGTCAATACTGGCTTAATGAAAGCCGCCGATAATGAAGCTCAGTTAGCTGGCGTGATCGGTCATGAAATTGGACACATATCTGGCCGTCATTCCCTCAAACAGGTCAGACAAGCCGCGATCGCACAGGGTATCAGTTCGATTGTCGGTGTCGATCGGGATCAGATTGTCCAGATTGGCGTTCAAGTCGCTCTGACACTGCCAAATAGCCGTCAAGATGAGTATGATGCCGATCGACGGGGACTGACAACCATGATCCAATCTGGCTATGCCCCCAGCGCGATGCCAGAGTTTATGAAAAAATTGATTCGCGGTGGTGCTTCAGCGCCAGAATTCTTGAGCAGTCATCCGGCTGTAACCGAACGAGTTGCCAATCTCCAGCGGATCATTCCCGCCGCATACAGAAATCGCACCGATGGCCTAAATGCTAGTACTTACAAGCAAAATTTACGCAGTTTCTTTTAGAAAATAGAGGGTAATCAGGATCGAGCAATGGTAGCCGATCCCGATTACCCCCCAGAGAGTAGTTATTACCGAACCTGACGCGGAAAATAACTATTCCCAATCGCTAAAAGTACTGTGTTAAGATTTAATGACACAGGAAGCAGGGGATGGAAGACAGCCATGTTTGAACGCTTTACAGAAAAAGCCATTAAAGTAATCATGCTGGCCCAGGAAGAAGCACGTCGCCTGGGGCACAACTTTGTCGGTACCGAACAGATTCTACTCGGATTGATCGGTGAGGGTACTGGCGTAGCAGCGAAGGTCTTGAAATCGATGGGGATCAACCTCAAAGATGCACGGATCGAAGTTGAGAAAATTATCGG
>JANNDQ010000327.1:0-4303 GCA_031387965.1 Chamaesiphon sp. OTE_75_metabat_567 | reverse complement strand
GGCGCAAGGGAATCGATCGTGCATGATGAGCCAGGAGTTACCCGCGATCGTACATATCGTCGGGCATTTTGGCAAGATCGTGAGTTTGTGGTCGTCGATACGGGTGGACTCGTATTTGACGATGATACGGAATTTTTGCCGCTGATTCGCGAACAGGCGATGACTGCGCTTACCCAAGCGAGTGCGGCAATTTTCGTAGTTGATGGACAAGAAGGAATTACTGGCGGAGATCGGGAAATTGCTTCCTGGTTGCGTGTTCAGAAAGTTCCAATCTTTTTAGCCGTCAATAAGTGTGAATCGGAAACTGTTGGTTTGCTCCAAACTGCTGATTTTTGGCAGTTGGGAATTGGTGAACCCTATGGTGTATCGAGTATCCACGGTAGTGGTACTGGAGAATTATTAGACGAATTAATTCTCAGTTTGCCCGTGATTGAAGAAGTCGATGAGCCTGAAATTCGGATCGCGATTATTGGTCGTCCAAATGTGGGTAAATCCAGTTTATTGAATGCGTTCCTCGGTGAAAATCGAGCGATCGTCAGTCCAATTTCGGGAACTACTCGCGATGCGATCGATACCGTAATTACCCGTAATAATACCAATTATCGGTTAATTGATACCGCTGGGATTCGGCGCAAGAAGAACGTCGATTATGGGCCAGAATTTTTTGGGATTAACCGAGCGTTTAAAGCGATCGATCGTTGTGATGTGGTACTACTGGTCTTAAATGCGATCGATGGTGTAACTGAGCAGGATCAAAAGCTGGCTGGACGGATTGCCGAAGAAGGTCGTGCTTGTGTAATTGTGATTAATAAATGGGATGCTGTCGAAAAGGATTCCTATACTATTTATGATTATCAAGAACAGTTAAATAGTCGTCTCGGTTTCACAGAATGGGCAGAAAATATCTTCGTGAGTGCCTTAACTGGACAACGTGTTGATAAGATCTTGGAAGTAGTCGATCGCGCCGTCGAACAACATCGTCGTCGCGTCAGTACCGCCACGATCAACCAAGTACTAGAAGAATCAACTTCTTGGCACAATCCCCTAGTTACTCGCCAGGGTAAACAGGGCAAAGTCTACTACGGCACCCAAGTCAGCGCTCAGCCACCAACTATCGCCCTATTTGTCAATGATCCATCCCGATTCAATGATAACTATCGGCGGTATATCGAAAACCAGTTTCGGACTCAACTCGGCTTTGCAGGTACTCCCTTGCGCCTGCTCTGGCGTGGGAAGAAACAACGTGAAGGTGAGAAAATTGCTAACCGTGCAACCAGAGTTAAGACGATGAAATAGCCTTAGAGGCTGTTTGAAAAGTCAAATTTGTTACGCTTAAACTCTAGAGAATCCCCCTAACCCCCTTAAAAAGGGGGAACCGGATTCTTAGTCCCCCTTTTTAAGGGGGATTTACAGCCTGCAATTGTAACAAATAAAACTTTTCAAACAGCCTCTTAGATGTAGGGTGGGCAGTGCCCACCCTACATCTAAGGCCTAACCCCCAAAGCCTAAAGCCTAACCCCTAATCGATGGATCTACTCCGCTCTCTACCTATTGGTACATACTTAGAACAGCCCACTACGTGGCTGCATCGACTCGATCCGCGCGTTAAACTCGGCTGGTTATTGAGCTTTTTACTGGCTCCAATTCTGGCTAATGCGGTGTGGAAGCTGAGCTTAGTTTTACTATTGGTCGTTTTAAGTGTCTTGGCGGGAATTCCGTGGCGGGCGCTCAAGCAACAGATGGGCTGGCTACTGCTTGCTGGGGGAGCTATTTTTCTGATTGGGATATTCTCTCCAGATACGCTCAATGTCACTCACCAGTTGCGATCTCCGGCAGATGTCGGCGGTGAGATTGCCCAACCCTATCAATTCGTATTATTCAAAATTGATACTGGGATGATCCATCTCAAAGTTACTAGAAAGTCGATCGAGAGTGCGATCTATCTGAGTACCCTGATTTTTACATTGGCATACAGTACGACTATTTATCTGCTCACGACTGCTCCCGAAGAAATTACGACTGGATTAGCAAGCTTGCTGTCACCGCTGCGTCGTTATCGTGTCCCAGTGACAGAAATCACCCTCACCCTAACGCTAGCGCTAAGATTTATTCCCCTAGTATTAGAAGAGATCCAAAACTTGGTTCGATCGATCTATACTAGAGCGATCAATTGGCAGAAGTTAGGATTTAAAAATAGTACTAAAGTTTGGCTGACTGTATCAGAAAAACTATTAGAAAATCTATTAAGTCGGGCAGAACAAATCGCAGTGGCGATGCAAGTTAGAGGATTTACAACCCCCAATACTCATCTAGTCCAATGGCATCAATTAAAGTTGGGTAGAGGTGATTTTCTCGCGATCGCACTACTATCATTTTTTTGGATCGCTAGATTTGTGATTGGTGGTCAATTTGTGTGAAATTGCTATTAAATAAACCCGTCCCTACAGATCTTGTATTTATCTATTCCGCTTCAAAATCGAACTGGCTCGGAGATATTCGATAGATTATTCCGACACGAGCAAATTGCAACTTTATTAGAAAGTCCTGTTAGCAAGACTAGTCAATCTAACTTAGCAAGATACTCAATTTGCGCGGGTTCACCCCAAACTATCAATCGGCAGGATCAGCTTTTTACTCCCCCAGTTGGTGAGATTTTAGATTGCTTGCGGGCATTATTAATTTGCACAACTAATCAATCAAAGTCAGACTTACCAGCGCATCTACCGTTTACTGGCGGATGGCTAGGCTGGCTAGGATATGAATTGGCTTGGGAGATTGAAGCATTACCAGATCGCCAACCAGATCCATTACCATTTCCGATCGCGTATTGGTATGAACCGCACACTTTTGCTGTGCTAGATCACTGGGAACAAGTATTGTATTTATCTGCACCTACAGCTTTAGAATTAGATGATCTAGTATTGAGATTAGATCGATCGAGTGATGGCGATCGCGATAGTTCTCATCCTAAAATTTCATCATCTTTGTCAGATCCAGCTAATACAAATATTCACTTCTTCACATCAGAAGGCGAATATCAGCAGGCAATTATTCAAGCACAAAAGTATATCCAGGCTGGAGATATTTTTCAATCTAACTTATCGCTGCGGTTTAGCTCTGAAACTAATTTAGATAGTTGGGAAATCTATCAAAACTTACAACAGATTAACCCTTCTCCATTTGCCAGCTATTGGCAAACTCCCTGGGGGGCAATGATTAGTTGTTCCCCCGAACGGCTGGTACAATTGCAACAACATCAAGCCACAACACGACCAATTGCAGGTACGAGAAAACGTGGTCAAAATCCAGATCAGGATGCTCAATTAGCCACAGAATTATTAACTAATCAAAAAGAGATTGCCGAGCATATTATGTTAGTCGATCTTGAACGCAATGATCTTGGACGAGTGTGTGAATGGGGCAGCGTCAAAGTTGATGAATTACTATCGATCGAGCGCTATAGTCACGTCATGCACTTAGTTAGTAATGTTACTGGCAAACTGGACTCTCAGTTCAACTCGATCGATCTGATTCGGGCGATGTTTCCAGGCGGCACGATCACTGGATGCCCTAAAGTGAGATGTATGGAAATTATTGCCGAACTCGAACCACTCCCTCGCAACCTATTTTATGGTTCCTGCGGCTATCTGGACAAACGTGGTCATCTGGATTTAAATATTTTGATTCGGACATTGCTGTATCATAGAGGCACAGTTTGGGGACAAGTCGGCGCAGGGATCGTTGCCGATAGCCAGCCTCAACAAGAGTGGCGCGAATCCCTTCAAAAAGCTGCTGCTCAAATCGCCGCACTAGGCTTTAGGCTTTAGGCTTTAGCAAAGCGTAATATCTACCAACTCCCAACTCCCAACTATCCTAACCCTAAAGCCTAATATCTAAAGCCTAAAGCCTATCTTATGACTTCCGAAAACTACCTCAACCACCCTACATTTGGCTTGCTCTATCGGATCTGCGTCGTTGAGGAGAACCAAGAACTATTTACGACGCTGTACGCACAGCGCGTTTTCTTTCTGGTTAGCAACAATCCAAATGGACTATCCTTTCAGCCTGTGACTCGTGCCGATGCGCGGCTGACGATCGATACCCGGATTCGGCTGCTGAGGCGGAATGGTCAAGTCTCCGAATATCAGCAGTTACAATCGATGATGCAACAGAATTTCCCAGGATAGAGAGATATGTCGATCGCGTACAATATTGAGGCTATTCGTCGAGATTTACCAGCTTCAGTCCGATTGATGGCGGTGAGCAAATATGTCTCTAGCGAACTGATCCGGGAGGCTTATGC
>JANNDQ010000320.1:0-1974 GCA_031387965.1 Chamaesiphon sp. OTE_75_metabat_567 | reverse complement strand
TGAAACCTATCGAGAAATAGCCGAGCGTATTTACAAAAATAAGTTTGACAAGTATATCTCTAGTCAAAGAAGAGAAGAGTTTCTAAACATTATCAAAACTAAAAGTAAGTTTATCCAGCCAATATCTCAAATTACTAGTTGCCGAGATCCAGATGATAATAAATTTTTGGAACTGGCAATTGACTCTAATGCCAAGTTTTTGATAACAGGAGACAAAGATCTCCTAATTCTAAAATCTCAAGCTGAGTATCAAGATCTCATCATTAGTGCGAGAGATTTTATAGGAATTAGTTAATCATCCAATATTTCTCTCAAGTCCGTATACTTAGTCTAAGAGACAGGTTTAAAACCAGCACATTTAGTCGCATCACAATTCGGCTTGACTAAACTATTGATTGGCTGAGATCGATCGCTCCCTGTAAAACTAATTTCACCAGTGATACCATTAATTCTAAAGGTGGGATCGCTAAGGATTTTCTGAACTTGTTTACGACCATCAATAGTATTTTGATTAGTCGGTAATATATCCAAAGCTTTAATCACCACTTGAGTAGCATCATAAGTCATCGCAATTCGGTGATCGAGTTGAGCTTTATTCCCCCAGAAAGCAGGTAAGGTGATTGTATTATTTTGATAGCTAGATGAATGCCAGGGGAGGCTAATCACTAGTTTCTGAAGTTGCTGCTTACTAAAGTTAGGCAAAGTTTGATCTTTGACAACCTCATTGCCAAAGATTGGCATGTCACCATTATTTGCCTTGATAATTGATAGCAGTCGCAAGCGTTCTGGTGCTTCACTGGTATAGGCATCAGGAATTAAGACGATCGCTTGCGCTCCAGCTTGTTTCGCTTCTTTGATATCGTCGCTAGCAGAACCTTTACCTTCAAAATTGAATTCTTTAACAATATTTATACCTTGAAGATTTGATTTTAAAGCTCTAGTCATCGACTCACTAAAAGTTTTGCCGCTGGTATAAAACAGTGCAATTTTAGTGTATTTGTTAGCTCTTAAATAATTGGCAATTTGTTTGCCAGAGATACGATTATCAGAACAAACTCGATAGAAGAAGGTATCAGGGCTAGGATTACTAAGTTCAGTAGAAGTACTAGTGCCAGATACAAGTACAGTTTGATGTTTCTTATAAATGTCTTTCACTGGTAAACTAACCACTGATGAATAGCTACCGATTCCCGCTAGGATACCTCGTTTTAATAGATTATCAACCAAGCTCGAACCGTCATTCGATCGAGTCGCATAATCCTTATCATTTCGATCATCTACGATCGCAACTTGCAGCTTCCAAGTATGATTAGAATCAGCATTCCACTGTTGTTGTGCAAACGCTACGGCTTTTAACATTCCAGTCGGAATATCCAACGGCGTAGACTGAGATCCTGGAATAGTTACCGCAATAGTTTTGATCGGTAAACTCTGGCCTACTAGCTTAGCATTTTCTAGCATAATCAGGGTTTCTGGATCTTTTTTAATCGACCAAGCCCTCGTTAAAAGTTGAACAGCTTTGGGATAGTCTTGATCGGCAATTGCATTAGCACCAGCCTGTTTATCCGACTGTGGGCTGACGCTACCTTCTTTAAGTAATATCTCCTCGCCACAGCTAATGCTGTCACCGATAGTAGAGTTACAAACAGCTTCTAATCGAGGTGGGCGTGTAACTTGATAATATGTATAACCAGCAATAGCCAAACCTAAACCAATATATACAATTCCTGGTATTCTCATTTCTTTCCCTCTAAACTTAATTGGTAATTGGGCAGAAGAGGTCAAAATATGCCAGATTTTCTGTGGATATGAATGATTACTAGCTGGTGGATTTGCAATTGGGGACTCTAGAGGTATTTCGTTCGGATATTTTAGGGGTATTTCATATGGTAATGTCAATAAAATTGGTAAAATTGATGCGCCTGGACAATCTCGATCGCAAAGATTTAATTCTGCTCTAGTTTCAGTCAGCGC
>JANNDQ010000314.1:0-2420 GCA_031387965.1 Chamaesiphon sp. OTE_75_metabat_567 | reverse complement strand
TTCCGCTACAAATTTAATCGAACTGCCCAAAGTCAGAATCGATTGTTCAGACCAGTATATTTCCTTTGTGAGTTCGGATCGTTGGCATCGCCTCTCCCTTGGAGACTCAATTACAGCAACATCAGGCCTAAATGCCGTCATCCCAATGTTGGCAGGTCGTAATAGTCCCCGTTGAAGGACGAACCAAGGTAAATTCGCTGCATCAATCTGGACACAGATCTTGGTAGTAATTAAAGCTGCAACCTCTTCATGCGAGCCTGTTGGTTCCAAGTCAAATACCTCTCCATCAATTAGTTCATAGCGATTATCTCCACCATAACTAACGAGAAACTCGTCAAAACTGATAGGCTTCTGTTGTATCGGTTGATTGATTGTAATGGTCATAAGCTAACTTAGCCAAACTAATATCCCAAGTTTATCAGATCGAATACGTGATGGATGTGTGACTGCTTTTAGAGCATCGCCTTCGTTGGTCAAAGATCTGTTTTCTTTTAGAGATGCGATCGCGAACGCCGATCGTGATTTACGAATATACTGTAGAGTATCGAGACTCAGCTACCGCCACGATCTAGTCTCGCACCACCGCCAGTGAAGTTAACTGCTATGACCACCTCCGCTACTACTACCGCACTACTCCAAGAGATCTTCCCATTCCCACTCGATGGATTTCAATTACAGGCGGTAGACGCACTCGATCGAGGAAAGTCAGTGGTAGTCTGTGCTCCAACTGGTTCTGGTAAAACATTAGTCGGCGAATATGCGATTCATCGGGCGATTAGACAGGGACGGAGAGTATTCTACACGACCCCACTCAAAGCACTCTCCAATCAAAAATATCGAGATTTTCGGACTGAATTTGGCGAAGAAAATGTCGGACTACTCACCGGTGATATCTCAATCAATCGGGATGCTCTCGTAGTGGTGATGACTACTGAAATCTTCCGCAATATGCTCTATGGTACCCGCATCGGTGAAGTCGGGACATCGATGATGGGCGTAGAAGCAGTGGTACTAGATGAATGCCACTATATGAATGACAAGCAGCGGGGCACAGTTTGGGAAGAATCGATTATTTACTGTCCGCCCCACATTCAGCTCGTCGCGCTTTCCGCTACTGTCGCTAATAGCAAACAATTGACCGAATGGATTAGTGCCGTTCACGGTGGCACCGAACTAATCTACTCTGACTTTCGCCCTGTCCCTTTGGAGTTTCACTTTGTCAACCCCAAAGGGATTTTGCCATTACTAGATCCTAATACTGCCAAACTCAATCCTAAACTTAAATCCCATCGTCCTACAGGTAGCCGCAAAACTGAAGATGTTCCCAGTATTGGGTTTGTTGTCAGTAAACTCGCCGAGCGGGAAATGTTGCCCGCTATTTATTTTATCTTCAGTCGGCGGGGCTGTGACAAAGCCGTCGCGGACATGGCGACACTGCAATTAGTCAATCCAGCCGAATCAGCCCGACTAAAAATTAGGATCGATGAATTCCTCGATAAAAATCCTGAAGCTGCGCGTGTAGGTCAAGTAGAGCCACTCTATAAAGGAATTGCCGCTCACCATGCTGGAATTCTACCTGCGTGGAAGGTACTGGTAGAAGAACTATTTACCCAAGGTTTGATCAAAGTTGTGTTCGCCACCGAAACGCTGGCAGCGGGGATTAATATGCCCGCCCGCACAACTGTAATTTCTAGCCTCTCCAAGCGCACAGATCAAGGTCATCGCCTGCTGACGGCTTCAGAATTTCTCCAGATGGCTGGACGGGCTGGACGGCGGGGCAAGGACGTGGTGGGCTATGTAGTCGCAACTCAGACTAGATTTGAAGGCGCGAAGGAAGCGAGTGATTTTGCGACATCAGCACCAGATCCGCTAGTGAGCCAATTTACGCCTACCTATGGAATGGTATTAAATCTCCTCAAAACCCATAATCTGGAGGAGGCAAGGGAACTAGTAGAACGTAGTTTTGGACATTTCACCAAAACGCTGCATCTCTTACCCCAACAGCAGGGGGTGAATGACATCAAGCACGAATTAAGTAATCTGCGAGAGAGTTTAAGCAAAGTTGATGGCGGTGTCTTAGCCGATTATGAAACCTGTCATTCCCAACTGAAATTAGACCAAAACCAGCTAAAAAACCTCCAACTCTACACCGAACAACTCCAAGCAGGACAAGTCACGAAACAATTACCCACAGCCTTTCCTGGCACAATTCTTAGTCTCAAAGGTAAGCACGTTCCGGTTGCCACGCCATTACCCGCCGTGCTAGTGAGTAAGATTGCTGGATCTGGATACAAACCCGCTCTAGTCTGCCTGGGACAGGACAATCGTTGGTACGTTGTCAATCATCAAGATGTGGTTGCTGTCCATAAACATTGGTCAGAATATGGCGGTAAACAGCGCCTGCCCCAGTTAGTCTCATT
>JANNDQ010000169.1:0-3119 GCA_031387965.1 Chamaesiphon sp. OTE_75_metabat_567 | reverse complement strand
CTTGTCGATCGTCGCTGGGGCAGGTCGCTCTGGGACGGCTTGCGGTTCGGGATTCGGTAAAGAGATCAGTTGAGAATTAACATCAGTGATGGTAGTTGAGACCGAAGTTAATAGGGGATTTCCCTGGCTGACAGTGAGTTCAAAATCAGCATTTTTAAGTGTTAATTCAGTAATATTATTAGCGGCGATCGCGGCTAACAGTTCACTAAGTTCTTTAAAATTAATTGTCATATTTAATTCTTAGCTCTTATATCTACGATCATCAAAACAAAATTCACTTGTAAGGTAATCAGAAAGTGAATTTTGCATCAATCTAACTAATAGGTAACTGCTGTGAGTTAACAGCCCAATTCGGCTGACAACCAAGCCTAGAATTAGCTTTCTCGACCCACATATTGGTCGGTACGGGTATCAATTTTAATTTTTTCGCCAATACTAATAAATAAGGGTACAGTTACTTGTGCGCCAGTTTCAACGATCGCTGGCTTACTACCACCAGTAGCTGTATCGCCCTTCATGCCTGGATCGGTATCCGTAACTTCCAATATCACAGTAGTTGGTAATTCTACTTCCATAATTTGATCTCCCCACCGGACAATGCTAACTTCCATCCCTTCTTTGAGATATTTGACGTTAGCACCAATTTGGGCCGGAGTAAGATTGGATTCCTCAAAGGATTCCATGTCCATGAACACAAACTGATCGCCATCTTTGTAGGTGTGCTGCATTTTACTTTTTTCCAGCGTGGCTTGGGGCATTGTTTCCCCAGCGCGGAATGTTTCTTCCACCACGCTACCCGTCTGGACATTTTTGAGCTTTGTTCTCACAAAAGCGGAACCTTTACCAGGTTTGACGTGGAGAGATTCGACGATTTTCCATACGCCATTTTTCCACTCAATCGTTACACCAGGTCTAAAGTCATTGCTGGAAATCATGAATATTTGTATTGTTGCAGAGTACTATCGGCATCCTATTTTATCAGTTTAGGGACGATCGGACTATTGGTAAACGGGAAATTTATGGGATTACTCAGCAGGATCGAGATATTGGGCAACAGTAGGCTCAACTTTAGGACGTGAGTTGAGCGATTGATTAGACTGAAGATAATTAGGGTCTTGAGTACCGAGCAGTCGATCCCAAAATGTAAAGTATAGACCGTAATGTTTGGTATATTTGTGATGATGAACGGCATGATGCGCTGAACCAATCACCCATTGTCCCCACCAGCCAAAATATCTCGATTTGGGAAATAGTGAAAACCCTAGATGATTTAGAACTGACCAAACTGTCATCGTCATAATAATCGAGATTGCTGTCACAAAATGCAGTGGGATTGTGAAGACGATCGCAACCAAAAATAATGCTTGAAAAATTGCTTCCGCCGGATCGAATGCAAACGATGTCCACGGTGTCGGATGCTTTGACTTGTGGTGTCCCAGATGAAACCACTTAAATAGCAACGGGTGATGAAATAAGCGATGGATAAAATAAAAATAAGTATCTTGAAGCAGCAGGACAACGACAAAGCTCAAGCCTAAATACCAAAATCCATATTTGTCTAAGTCAGCATATAAAACAGTTTCACCTCGATCAAACTTAAAGATCGAAAATGCTGCACTGAACGCAAAAATTACGGTTGAAAGTAGTGATAGTTTAATATCCCGCCTAATTGATTCCCACATAGGTGGATCGATTGCTATCCCTCGATCGATAAAAAACTGCTTTAACACCGAGTGAATCAGCAGATGCGTCCCGCCTGCGACCAGAAAATATCTGCCCAAAATAATACCGAGGAACGCAACCAAATAGTATAAAAATGGGTGATGGTCTGCCAATGTGAAATTACCTCAATTAGGCTTATACTTCGATCCTATTCGATCGACAAGGATTTGGGGAAGGTGTATTATCCGAGGGGGTTAACACTAAATCCCACAAGCAAATAGTAAAATAGCCATTAGAATAGCGCCAGCCCAACTAAACTCAATCTCAACAGGCAGAAACTATGAAACTGACACTGGAAGTACCGGATAACCTAGCATCGCATCTAGATGAATACCTAAAAAAACATCCCCAAGAAACCCTATTTAGCCTAGTACGAGAAGCTCTAGAAATTAAAATTTTCCCAAAAGACACAGCTAAACTCTTAGAATTAGCGGGAATTGTCAAAGAAGCACCACGCGGAGCCGCTGAACACGCCGAGGACTATGAATCGTGAAGTACCTGAGCGTCAATGCTGGCTCAACTTCCTCGTTGGCAAGGTAGCTTAGAAGATGCTGCGGTTATTTTCATTGCGATGCGTTATTACTGTCCTGTTTGGACTTATAACTTCCGCGATTTCGCTGCATTTAAAGCATTAGAATTTTGGACCCCTGAATCTGGTTGAATTTATCGGATGTCCATGATGGTTAGATGTGATTACCGACCAGGCTATTGCAAGGCAAACGCTCCGCTACCGCCAATGATCGCCAGCTCTCAGTCTGCGTAGGCATTCGCAACCTGAGCCGCGAGTTCGATCGAGACAGTTCATCGGTTGGGATTTACCTTGTGCTGTCTCTTTTACTACTAATATCGACCCAGATCCAGTCAAGGTTTCTCATTCACAATATCTGCAAAAGAAATACCGAATAGATCTCATAGCCACGAACAGTGACTAGTAAAATAGAATTAGTCATAATCTCATGCAGACATTTTGACTATTACTGCAAGAAACCTGACTTTTAAAAAAAGCGGCGTTTTTATTAGGGGGTTCCCCCCGAATAAAAACACGACAAGACAGCCTTTGTTTCTGAACCCACCAATCCTTCCCTCTCTTCATGTCTGACAATATCCCTGACTTGACTGGTATTCGCACAACACAGAGCCAAATTCGCAACGGTGATTATCGGCTGTTGGACAAATCCAAGCTCTCGCCGATGTATCAGCACTATGTCGAGGTGAAGGAGCAGTATCCCCACGCCCTGCTCCTGTATCGCTGTGGTGACTTCTTTGAGACATTTTTTCAGGATGCGATTACCATTGCGCGAGAGCTTGAACTAGTCCTGACGAGCAAAGAAGGTGGCAAAGAAATCGGACGAGTACCAATGACGGGCGTGCCGCACCATGCAGTCGATCGCTATTGT
>JANNDQ010000166.1:0-2383 GCA_031387965.1 Chamaesiphon sp. OTE_75_metabat_567 | reverse complement strand
CAAAGATTTCCTGCATTTTGTCTATGACATCTTTTTGGGGATTAGATTTCACCCCAAATCAGATCCAGCCAAGTCAGGACATAGGGAACACTAAAGGGCAGATCCAAACAAAACTCACATCTCGTACCAACCAGCACAGATGGTCATCTTGCTAGTTTGCTACTCTTGAGAATAACCAGCGAAAGGCATTCTTTTGTAATACCGAGACACTGGTGCAAGATGTGAGCTTGAGGTGGGAACAATATGATTAATTGCAGAAAACCCAACACTGAGCAAAATTTAGCTGGAGCTAGCAGCGAATAGTTGCAGAGCGTAAAAAATGTTTAACATTGGCTGGTGAATTTAAATTTGGTAACAAAGATTACTATTGGTAATGAGATCGCCCATCAATTCTTGAAGATCGATCATATTCATCACCCAATTCCTGTAAGATTTAAGCAAAAATAAATAATCTTGTCCGCCATCTATTTAGAATCTGGAGGAAAAACCTATTAGTAGCACAACTACCACCCAAAACATGTCCGAAACAGAACAGTCTGTCATTCACATCTGGGGTCAAAACCCGCTCGCAGGGGAAGTCAAAATCAGTGGTGCCAAAAATTCGGCACTGGTGGTCATGGCTGGTTCCTTACTATGTTCGGATGGCTGTAGGCTTCAAAACATTCCAGGGCTAGTGGATGTCGATAAGATGTGTCAGATTATTGAAGCGTTGGGAGTCAAAGTCGAGCGCAATGGTGAGGTTTTAGATTTCGATACGACTGGATTCAACTGTCATACACCCCCGTTTGAGCTAGTTTCCAAACTGCGGGCGGCATTTTTTTCGATCGGACCAATTTTAGCTAGATTAGGTGTAGCTAAGGTCCCATTACCAGGCGGCTGTTCGATCGGTGCTAGACCTGTAGAATTACATGTACGCGGATTGCAGGCAATGGGTGCCCATGTCGAAATCGAGCATGGGATTGTCAATGCCTATGTTACTGGTCCCAACAAACGCCTCCAAGGTGCGAAAATCTATCTAGACTATCCTAGCGTCGGCGCAACGGAAACACTGATGATGGCGGCGACGCTAGCCGACGGTGAAACAATTTTGGAGAATGCCGCGAAGGAACCTGAAGTTGTCGATTTGGCAAATTTCTGTATTGCGATCGGCGCCAAAATTATCGGTGCGGGAACGGATAGAATTACGATCGTTGGTGTCAAAGAGCTGCATTCAGCAGACTATAGTATCATTCCCGATCGAGTGGAAGTTGCGACATTTTTAGTAGCTGGCGCGATTACCAATTCAGAAATTAGTATGTTTCCCGTCATCCCAGAACATCTAACTGCTGCGGTTGCCAAATTAGCGCAAATTGGTGCCAGTGTGGTGATGGATGCACCAGATCGGATGCGGGTAATTCCCTCCGGTACGCTCAAAGGCGCGGATATTGAAACGCTTCCCTATCCAGCTTTCCCCACAGATATGCAAGCACAATTTATGGCAATGCTAGCGGTGAGCGAAGGTAGTAGTGTGATTACCGAAACCGTATTTGAAAATCGGCTGCAACACGTCGCCGAACTCAAGCGGATGGGTGCCAATATCAAAGTTAAAGGCAATCACGCAATCTTGGAGGGAGTACCGTTACTCTCTGGGGCAGTAGTCACAGCTACAGATCTCCGAGCTTCAGCAGCGTTAGTAATTGCTGGTTTGGCTGCACATGGCAAAACGACCATTCAAGGTCTACATCATCTCGATCGAGGCTACGATTGCCTGGAAGCAAAAATGCGCAGCCTGGGAGCCAAAATCGAGCGGGTGCGAGTCAATGCTGACGGTGAGACGGTATATCGATATGGAGAAGAAGTTGTTCGGGTGTAATCAATGGTGAATGGTGGATGGTGAATGGTGGATGGTGGATGGTGAATAGAGGTGGAGTGGGCGGTGCCCACCATCTAGTGTCTTGGTCCAGTTTCTAAATAAATATGTATAGTAGTGAGATGTCGGGGTAATCTGTGAGATGATCTAACGTTGCTCCCGTCCACTTTCACCTATTTTATTTAGATTATGCAATTAAGATTAGGGGACACCGTACCCAACTTTACTCAAGCCACTACTGATGGTGAGATCGACTTTTTTGAGTGGGCTGGTACTAGTTGGGTAGTATTATTTTCCCATCCCAAAGATTTCACGCCAGTTTGTACGACTGAACTCGGCGAAGTTGCGAAATTAAAGCCAGAATTTGACAAACGGAACGTTAAACCGATCGCGTTGAGTGTTGATGATGTAGAATCTCACAACGGTTGGGTCGGTGATATTCTCGAAACTCAAGGTTCAGCACTAAACTATCCGATCATTGCCGATCCTGATAAAAAAGTATCTGATCTGTACGACATGATTCACCCAAATGCT
>JANNDQ010000165.1:0-22662 GCA_031387965.1 Chamaesiphon sp. OTE_75_metabat_567 | reverse complement strand
CGAATTTGGCGGCTTCGCGCAAATCGGTGATTCGTCCATTGGTGCAGCTGCCGACAAAGCAAACATCGACTTTGGTGCCGATAATTGGTGCGCCTGGAGCGAGATCCATATACTGATAGGCTTCTTCGGCAATTGCTCGTTCATCTTCGGGCATCTGTGCTACTGTCGGAATGGGTTCATCTACGCCAATGCCTTGCGCGGGGGTAATGCCCCAGGTGATTGTGGGAGCGATTTCGGCGGCATCGAAGACGACGACATCATCGTATTGAGCATCTTTGTCGCTGCGAATACTTTCCCACCAAGCGACAGCGCGATCCCAGTCTGCATCTTTGGGTGCAAAATCCAGCCCTTTGAGATAATCATACGTCACTCGATCGGGATTAATATATCCACATCTGGCTCCACCTTCGATCGCCATGTTACAGACAGTCATGCGAGCTTCCATATCCATCTGCTCGAAGGTGGTTCCGGCGAACTCATAAGCGTAGCCGACACCGCCTTTGACACCGAGTTTGCGGATGATGTGCAAGATGACATCCTTGGCATATACCCCTGGCTTTAGAGTACCGTTAACTTCGATTTTGCGGACTTTTAATTTACCTAAGGCGAGAGTTTGGGAAGCTAATACATCCCGCACCTGAGAGGTGCCAATACCGAACGCTATGGCTCCAAATGCGCCGTGGGTAGATGTGTGACTATCTCCACAGGCGATCGTCATTCCTGGCTGAGTTAGCCCCTGCTCAGGGGCAATTACATGGACGATGCCTTGGCTACCGGAACCGACATTATAAAATCTAATGCCATGCTCTTTGGTATTATTTTCGAGATGTTGCATCATCTCTTCGGCGAGGCTGTCGGCGAGGGGACGGGATTGGTCTTCTGTGGGTACGATATGATCGACGGTAGCGACGGTACGTTCGGGATAGGGAACTTTCAATCCTCGATCGCGCATCATCGCAAACGCCTGAGGACTGGTGACTTCATGGATCAGATGCAAGCCGATGAATAGTTGGGTTTGTCCTGATGGTAAGGTGGCAACAGTATGAGATTCCCAAACTTTATCAAATAGTGTATTTTTGCTCATAATTTTTAGAATATGGGGGAGGTAGCTTAATATCAGTTATCTTCTCGATCGTTGATTGGTAGCCTTCTGGTACGAATTCGATTTTTATCGAAAATAATAATGCTTCCGTTCTCAAGTAAGTCAGTGATATTTGGCAAGTTAAGCAGTAGTATCGATAGTTGTGTTTGGGGTATATGTGAAATACCTCGCCGAAATAGAATCACAGATGGAAACTTTTCCGATCGTAACGATAGTAAAGTCCCGAAATCCGTGTCCGCAGATATAATCACACGCTGCTCTACGATTGCTAAATCAAAGATATCAATATCTGAAGAAGTTCCCATTTTCACATCACGGACATGAATAGCATCATATCCAGCTTCGATTAAACCAGTCGCAATTTGGGGAGATAAAGCATTATCGATTAAAAATTTCATTAGCTTGCAAGAGGCAACTCACCTTCTTGTAGTAATCGTGCCGCATACAGTAGAGATTCTCTAATGTCTGCTGCTTCTAAGTCAGGGTAAGATCTCAGAATTTCTAGCTCCGTCATCCCTTCCGCAATCATACTTACAACCGTAGTGACGGGGATTCTCAAGCTTCTGATACAAGGTATTCCACCCATCTGTCGTGAATCGACGGTGATTCTGGTAAATTTCATAACTAGTTCTCCTTTGTAGACTGTGGGTTCACCATGTAGTCAATTACCGTAATAAATGGTTATCGCTTGGTATTCTTACTATAGACAAGGACATTCATGATTGTCCAATATATATTAAGCTGATAATTGATACTTTTAAAGTATCAATTATCAGCTACTTGCCCCAGATCCTATTTATGTTCAAGATTGCTATTTCCAAACTCTTTTTAGTTGTCGCTGTCAATTTACTATTGGGATCTCATTTAGTAACGTCTGCAAATGAAGTTGAGCTAGATCAAGTTATTTATGCTCAAGTGTTGACTAAGCCATCTCCTCAACCAGATCGGGTTATAGAAGATAAGATATTTGAAGATGTTGTTTCAAATCGAGTTGAGAAATTAAAGCAGTTTCTTGATCGCGGTGGCGATCCTAATCGATACTTTTATTCAGCTATTAATGCAGGTTCATTTGATGCTGTGAAAATGATGATCGATCGCGGCGCGAAGGTAAATCTACCTGGAGATGATGGTGTGACTCCACTGATGACTGCGGTGAGAGTAACTTATCGTGGCGGGATAGAAATAACTAGGCTGTTAATTAAAAGGGGTGCAAATATTAATGCCAGGGCAAGTAAGGGTAGTACGGCTTTGATGTATGCATCTTCAGGTGTTTCTGCTCACTATGAGGATGAATATGTTAGTGTTGTGCAGCTCTTAATCAAAAATGGTGCCAAGGTAAATGTTAGAAATAATATGGGTGATTCACCATTGAGTATTGCCAAAAGCGGCAAATGGAAAAAAATATTAGCTGTACTGAAGAGTGCAGGTGCAAAGTCCTAGTTTCTAGCAATAAAATCAGAATACATGGAGCTTCGTCATCTACGCTATTTTATTGCTGTTGCTACAGAATTGCACTTTGGACGTGCAGCTGAAAAGTTACATATTGCCCAGCCACCGCTAAGTAGACAAATTCAAGATTTAGAAATAGAATTGGGCTTTGAATTATTTACCCGAACAAAGAGAACGGTTGCGCTCACGCCAGCGGGACAAGCATTCTTAGCTGAAGTAAATCAGATCTTTCAACAACTAGATCGATCGATTGATATTGGCAGGAAAACTAGTCGGGGTGAACTCGGTCAAATTTCAATTGGGTTTGTTGGTTCGGCAACTTATAATATTCTACCAGTGATGCTCCAACAGTTTCGTGACAGGTATCCCGATGTCCAGATTGAGCTGCATGAACTTACGACCGATCGACAGTTGATTTGGCTGCGTGAAGGTAGAATTGATATTGGGTTGATTCGTCCACCAATTATAGATAAAGATCTAAATAGTCAGGTAATTTTTCAGGAACCTTTGGTTGTTGCATTACCAACTAATCATCATCTAGCAGAGTTAACTAAGATAGATCTCTCATCATTAAAATCAGAACCATTTATTTTATTTCCCCGTCAACTGGCACCAGGATTATATGATCCAATTATTGCGATGTGCTTGACAGCTGGATTTAGTCCCCAGGTAGTTCAGGAGTGTATTCAGATGCAGACAATTGTTAGTCTGGTATCTGCAAATATGGGGGTATCAATCTTGCCAGCATCAATTCAGGAAGCGCAACGTCACGGGGTAGTTTATAAACCAATTAAGTTAGCATCTGTAGGTGTAGAGAAGCTAGCAACAATCGCAATCGTCTGGCGGATTAATGATAGCTCTCCGACGATGAATAGGTTACTAGAAATAGTATTATCCAGCAATTGATTCCAAATCCGATCGAGTACCCATACATGATACTAAAATCCCCTCACAGGTACGCTTAATTAGTCCACCCAATACTTTTCCTGGGCCGACTTCCATTACGTCTGTGATGCCTAATTCAGTCAGCTGGAGCGATATTTCTCGCCACCGCACAGTACCAGTAATTTGGCGATTCACGCGTTCTTTTAATTCACTCCCATTAGTAGCAGGTGTCGGCTCAACATTTGACAAAACGGGGATTTGGGCATCATTGAAAGCAATCGGCGCGAGTAGATTGCTAAACTCGGCTGCGGCTGTTGCCATCATCGGGGAATGGAAGGCACCAGAGACATTCAGCGGGATAGCGCGTTTGACTTTGATTTTGGCGACTACTGCCGCAATCCCGTCTACCGTCCCCGAAATCACTGCTTGAGCGGCACTATTATCAGTAGCTAGCACCACATCTTTAGTATCAGCGATCGCGTCTTCTAATTGCGCTCGATCAAAACCAATTAAGGCTGTCATCCCACCTTCTGACGCTAAAGCCATTAGTTCAGCACGACGTTTGACTAGGTGCAGCCCGGTTTCAAAATCGAGGACTCCAGCCGCATAGAGCGCAACAAATTCACCCAAACTATGCCCAGCTAATAGATTGGGAGTCAATCCCTGATGTTTGAGTAAATCTACTAAGATACTTTCAATTACATACAAGCATGGCTGAGTGTAGCGAGTATTTGCCAATTTTACTTCGTCATTTTGACACACATCGACGATCGACCAACCCAAAATTTCACTAGCTTTACTATATGTTGCTTGAGCAGAATCGATCGCGAGTAAATCTATCCCCATCCCAATTACTTGCGATCCTTGACCAGGAAATACCCATGCTGTTTTCATAATTAGTTGAAAGTTAAATAATTGAGAAGATTAGTTAAACCCAATTTTGTTAAGGTTTTGGATCTGAATCTGGTGTTGGTAAAAATCGCTCATAGGTTGGAATCTTGAGAAATCCTTCAGCTTCAACGATTACGGGTAGTCCATGTTTTGCCCCAATCGCGGCAACTTCTACGGCGGTTAAGTTACCAGTAGCAGCTAATTGCCAAGACAATTCATGTAATAATGGCTTATTAAAAGCTAATAGTTCTCTAGTTTCAGATACCATCCGGGCAATCATTTTCTCAACATCGATATCTGTTGATTTCATCTCCATACTATACCCATATTCAAGCGTATAATTAGCCTGAAACTCATCATCAAACCCATATCTACGAATATAGTCAATCGTGATCTTTGTTGCTTGCTCGCGATCGTGAATCCGGCCTACTGAAGCTAATTTATCTCCAAAAACTATTTCTTCAGCTAGTCCACCCGCTAGGTAAATTTTAATCTGGCGAATCAGATTTTCCTTGGTTTCATAAATCTGGTGTGGGAAAGTAAAACCACCCGCGTAACTACTTGCCAGCTTAGATTTTAGCTGGAGCGGTGCCAGTCCAAATAACACCATATAAGCTACAGCATGACCTGATTCATGTACACTGATATTTGCGATCGCTGCCTGTAAATTACTTTCACGAATTTTATCAATTCGACCTACAAACGGAATTTCTTCTAGCTGATCGCCGATCCTACCAGTAATTTGAGACTTGTCAAAATTGTAGGCAATATCAATATGCTTTTGACTCCGCAATAGCGCCGTAAATAAAAATTTTGATAGGTTTGTTTCCAGGATATCAATCAGGCTAGAAAATACCGGACGCACGCCTTGGACTGGAAATACGCCATTGCGATAGACTAGTTCATGAATTGATCGATCTACTTTTACAGTTACATCAAATTTATCTTTAGTAACTGCAATAATTTTATTAATCTCATGCTCAATCAATTGCTCAAAATCACATTTTTTGAGGCTGGCATAGATGAGGTGAATGTTTCCAAATCTGGCTACTTGCTCAGGACGAAAACTCTTGCTCAGAGCATTTTTAATGTCCACCATTGTGATCTTCTTGGTAAAAGCGTGGAAAATATCTGCATCCACGTCAGACTCGGCAATTTGAGTTGCCATTGCAAAGGCTTCGTCCAAGTTACCACTGATGATTAGTAATGTTTTAGCATGATCGATCGGCTCATAGACTTTCTTCTTCTTTTTTGCCTGCCTAATCTGCTCGATCATTTGCATTTGGGACATATCGGCAATATCCGAAACGTCCCCATCTAATTGGAGCATCGACTTGAGATTTTGGGCTTCATAAAAGCCCAAGGATGGATTTTCATCTACATCTTCTTCACCGCGTTCTTTCCGTTTTTTGATATTTTTCTGCTGATACAAGTAGTCTTGAATATAGTAATCTAAATCATCTTTAACTCGCTTTGATAATTTACCATCACTTAATAGTTCCCAGAAGTCCGTAAACTTCGATGATTGGACGGGGCTACCATCAGCATTGATGGTATTAAACCGTTGAATCTCATCAAACAACACGATCGCAGGTTTACCATCACTAATGCCATTGCGATTGAGTGCCGATCCGACAGAGCTATCCCAAGAACTTCCCTCGGTATGACTAAGTTCAATCTCGACAAACCGATCTTGTAAATTCAAACATTTAACGAGTCGGCGCACCAGATCAGTTTTACCAACCCCTGTCATCCCCCACAAATTAACAATAATCGGACGGCTCAAAATCTCTGGCATCAGATACCAGATCTGAATGTAGTTGAGCAGATCGTCAATAGTCTCATCAATCCCCACAAAGTGAGTTTTAAGTTCCGTGCGAGTGGTTTCTAAAATCTGTTTCCGCGCTTCAATCTGCTGAAAATCAACTTCCATCTAACTTACTTTCCCCATTTAAAGATGGCAGCACCCCAACTTAAACCTGCGCCAAAACCACAAGTAGCGATCGTGTCACCAGCTTGAATTTTAGCAGATCTAACCGCTTCATTGAGCGCGATCGGAATTGAAGCAGCAGAAGTATTACCGTACTTAGCCACATTACTAACTACCTTTTCAGCTGGAATATCCAGGCGCTCGGCAACAGCATCCATAATCCTCTGATTGGCTTGATGCAGAATTAACCAGTCTAGATCGCTACTAGTTAAATTAGCTTGATGAATGACTTTATCGATCGCATCTGGCACTCGATCGATCGCAAACCGATACACTTCTTTCCCATTCATCGTCACGTATTGATACTTACCTTGGGTGAGGATCACACCAGGTAGCAACTCCCTTAATTCAGGTTTGAAAGCTAGATTTAGGCAAGCATTTTTCGTCCCATCGCTGTTGATCTCAAACCCTAATAATCGATCGATCTCTTGATTCCCCTGCATCAAAACAGCGCCTGCACCATCCCCAAATAATACACAGGTATTGCGATCGTTCCAATCTACCCACCGCGATAATAGATCAGCTCCAATTACTAGTACATTTCGATAGACACCCGCCCTCAAAAATTGGGCACCAGTCACTACTCCAAATACAAATCCCGAACAAGCCGCCGTCAGATCGAAAGCTACTGCCTTAGTTGCGCCCAATTGCGCCTGAATCTGACAAGCTGTACCAAATAAGTCTTCCGAGGAAGAAGTTGCCAATAAGATCAAATCGACATCAGTCGCCGCCACGCCAGCCATTGCTAGCGCCTGTTGTGCGGCTTGAGTCGCCAAACCAGCCAATGACTCACTAGCATTAGTGATATGCCGCTGACGAATCCCAGTGCGGCTAGAAATCCACTCATCCGAGGTGTCCACTACTTGCGCTAGGGCATCATTTGGGACGATTGCCGCTGGGACAGCAGCACCGCATCCAATAAAAGTGACTCCCGTTAGTGCATTGTTTGTGGGCATGTAGATAGGTGGGTGAGGAGTGAGGAGTTGGGAGTTGGGGGTTGGGAGCGAAAAGTGCGGTCTTGGGGTTTCCCCGAATAAAGCACCTTTTCAAGACAGTTGGAATGAAGACTAGTCACTGATGACAGGTTCCACTTGGGGGGATTTACCGCGAGTGGAAGACTGGATTTGGGCAATGATATTTTGATCGACAGCGCTTTTTGCCGATCGAATGGCGTTGGCGATCGAGAACGCATCCGAGCTACCATGACTGATAATACACACCCCATCCACTCCTAATAATAAACCACCACCGTGTTCGGCGGCATCGATTCTTTTCTTGAGACGTTGGAGATTGGGCTTGAGCAGTGCTGTCCCGACTTTGCCATTCAATCCCCGTGGTAACTCTTCCTTGAGCATCTGTACGACGATATTGCCTACTGCTTCGGCGAATTTCAATAGGATATTGCCAACGAAACCATCACAGACAATCACATCAAAATTGCCAGAGAGGACATCGCGCCCTTCAGCATTGCCCACAAAGTTAATATATTCATTCTGCTGTAAGCTCTCATGAGCTTTCACCGCAACTTCATTACCCTTAGATTCTTCTTCGCCAATATTCAGCAAGCCGACTTTCGGCGCGGCTACTCCCAGTACATACTGACTATACACAGCACCCATCACGGCAAACTGTTCGAGATATTTGGGGCGACAGTCAACATTGGCACCGACATCTAAAATTACCACTGATTGATCGGCGCGGTTAGTGGGAAATACTGCGGCAATCGCGGGACGATCAATCCCTCGCAGTCTCCCTAATCTTAATAATGCTGCTGCCATTGCCGCGCCAGAATGTCCCGCCGAAACTACCGCGTCAGCCTTACCTTCCTTGACTAGCTGCATCGCCACATTGATCGAAGCCTTGGGCTTGCGCCGCAGGGCACCCAGCGGCTCCTCATGCATCTCGATTGTTCCTTCAGCTGGAATGATTTCTAGCTGAGGATGATCGGGATGTCGATCAAGACAAGCCTGAATCTGGGCAGGATCGCCAACTAATAATACATCTACATCTGCTAATTCTGTTTGGGCTTGAATCGCCCCCGCAACGATGGCGGCGGGTGCATCATCCCCACCCATTGCGTCAAGTGCGATGCGTGCGCGAGTTGAAGCCATTGATGCCACTGATAGAAACCTTCAAAATTCTACCAGAATATGGTGAGGCGGATCTCGATCGCCCAGATTGAATCTCGATTTGAGGTAAGTTGATATATCATTCAAGCATTTAGAGCAATAACATGAATCCTCCGCGTGTCTTAGAGTTAGTAGATTTAGCCTGGGCATTTGGTTTAATCGCAATCTCGATCGGTTTATTGCAGTGGCAACGAGTCGGGATCGGCGGACAACTGGCTCTAGCTGCCGCTCGATCGATCCTACAATTATTAGTGATGGGATTTGGATTACAGCTGATCTGGCAATTAAATCAGCCCCTAGTAACTATCGGTGGCATCGGCGCGATCGTGATTATGACCATAATTGCCGCCAGTAACCGGATCGGTGACAAAGTTAAACATTTACTCCCAATTGTCGGTGGAGCAATCTTGACGGGGCTAATTGTGGCAGTTGGCTACACAATTTTGGTGGTGATTAAACCGACTAGTTGGGATCAACCTCAATATTTGCTAGCTTGTGCGGGGATTTGCTTGGGATATCTGCTCAATAATACGGCGATTGCTGGGGAAAGATTGATCGGCGAGATCGATCGACATACCGCCGAAATCGAAACTCGGCTCAGTCTGGGCGCAACTCCCGCCCAATCGATCGCATCTTATCGTCAAATCGCAATTAAATCGGCATTATTACCAACGATCGATACTTTGATGGTAGCGGGATTAGTGACAATTCCGGGATTTTTCGCAGGAGAATTACTTGCTGATATTCAACCTGTGAATGCGGCAGGCTATCAGATTGTGGTGCTATTTATGGTGATGGCAAGCAACACGATTTCCGCAATCTTGGTAACTGCTGGAATTAGTAATCGCTACTTCAATCAGTACGCTCAATTAAACTCTGATTAAGTCAATTATTTGGCTGAAGCTACCTTCCCAAACTCGCGTTAGAATAATAGGAGGAATAGACTGCCAGCTACTTTAATTATATTTAAGATCCAAAATATAGCGAATACCTACTAGACTTACTAAAAATTATATTTAACTTCTCGATCATGAAACAACTTACTTTTCCTAAAGCTGTCACGATCTTATCAATTTGTGCTATTTCTTCATTAAGCATTGGCTGTAATCACGCTTACGCAACTACTTGGAAACAGCAATCTGAAAAGATCGATAGTTCCCAGCTTGCCCAAAATCTTCAGCGACAAACCGATCTCCTATTAATCGCAGGTATCCAAAAATTCACAGCGAAAGATTATCCAGGCGCAATCGCTGAGTTCTCCAAGGCTATTCAACTCAATCCTAGTTCTGAGAAAGCTTGGTACAATCGTGCTGTTACCTACGGCGCATCTAGCAATAGACAAGGGGCGATCGATGACTATACTCAAGTAATCAAGCTAAATCCTCAACATACTTTTAGCTACTATAATCGAGCAATTTTCAAAGAAAAAATTGGCGATAAGCCAGGAGCATTAAGTGACTTTGTGCAGGTAATTAAGCTCGATCCTAACTATGTAGACGCCTATCTCAATCGCGGAAATATTCTCCAAGAATCAGGAGATTTTTCAGGTGCGATCGCAAGTTTTTCCGCAGCAATTAAAGTTAATCCAAACCGAGCAGATGTGTATCTCAATCGTGGTCTAGCTAAGTATAGATTTGGCGATCGTCAAGGCGCAATTTCTGATTACGATCTGGCGCTTAAAGCTAATCCCAGATATCATCTTGCATACAATAATCGAGCATGGACAAAATCAGATTTAGCCGATAATAAAGGTGCAATAGCTGACTATAATCGTGCCATTGAGCTTGAACCTAAATACTATCTCAGCTATTACAATCGTGGCAATATTCGGCGAAGACTTGGTGATAATATTGGAGCCATTGCTGACTATAATAGAACCATCGAACTCAAGCCTGACTTTGGATCTGCCTATAATAATCGGGGACTATCTCAGCGGAAAATCAAAGAGTTTACAGCAGCAACTAATGACTTTAATCAAGCAATTAAATTTAGTCCAGAGCTAGCTGAAGCTTACTACAATCGTGCGCTAGCTCGGCGAGAACTCAAAGATAAACTGGGCGCAATTGACGATTTTAAGACTGCGGCTAGACTATATCAACAACAGGGATATCAGCAATCAGCTAAAAATGCTCTTAACTTTGTCCAGCAAGTCGAACAGCAAAAATAAATACTATTTAGGTTTTCAGAACACTGTAAACTGATATTTATCGTCTGCTAAATCTTAAAATATTGTGCTCGATCCCCAATCAGATTTTCCACCCAAACTGCCACTAATTTCTTTAGTGCTATTGTTCCTAACTTATGCTACTTTCGGCTGGCTACTGCATTACTGGACAACAGATCGAGCAATTTGGTTAGCAGTAGCTTTTGGAGTGACGATGCTGGGTGGAGTAGTTAGTTATCCGAGCCGGAGTGTTTCCCTAATCTTTGGCAAGTTTTTCAAGACA
Source organism: Chamaesiphon sp. OTE_75_metabat_567 (assembly GCA_031387965.1). GTDB lineage: Bacteria > Cyanobacteriota > Cyanobacteriia > Cyanobacteriales > Chamaesiphonaceae > Chamaesiphon. Next base: position 11,769 of record JANNDQ010000165.1, on the reverse strand, counting down.
GATACAAGGGCACTAATTTTAATTGTCTCGGCTAGTATCCTGTCGGTAATTCTATTAACTTGGGTACAATTTTTTGTAGATACGATTGTCTTATGTGCCGCAGGATTATTAGTTAGTTTAGATCTAAAGATTCGGGGCTGGAGTAAGCCAATTAGTTTACTCTTAATTATTGGATGGCAATTATTGGGGCTGAGTACTGGACTATGTTTACAGTATTTTTACATGCACCCGCCGAATAACCTGCCAATATATTTATACTCAGATTATTGGTTACAATTTATCGAACGATTGAATATTTAATATTTCACTTTCCTCGTTCCGGTGGACTTGATGAAAGTAACTATAGTCAAAATAACGATCGCCATTAACCGATCTATGAATAATATTCTCGAATTTATGGTTAAATAAAATATCGACAGCATCATAGCTGTGTCGAGCCTTAATCGTATAGGCAACTGTTTCATCAACACCGCTAATTAATACGCTAATATTTGCATTGCGTTGGGCGAGATCGCTAGCCGTGAAACCATAGATTGGACTGTCAGAATCGATCGAGTGCATAATCGTCCAAGTCAGAATCAAGCTGGGCGTGCGCTCACGTATTAATTTCAGCTCATGAAACCGTCGCATCGATTCACCCTCATCGGTTACTTCATCAATCACCAGATATACTTGAGCAGTAGCTTCCAAAATAAAATTGTGCCGCTCATTCGCAACTCGAAACATCAGCGTCGGCTGACTATTGTGAGTAGTGATGACGATCGAATCACTAAATAATACCCTCGCAATCGGCTGTGAAAATCTCGCAAAAGCTAATCCCGTCACCACCGCAATCAGCAACAAACTGGCGATCGCTTCGATCGTGACGATCGAATTAGCGTAAAATGTTTGAGGGTAGATTGCGCCATAGCCGATCGAAGCCAAAGTCTGAACGCTAAAAAAGAACGCATCACCAAAACTACCCGGCGTTGCCCCCTTTAAGCAGTCCCCACCAGCCAAATATGCCAGCGCAAACGCAGCATTTAGCAGGAGATAAACGAGCGAAACAATCCCCATAAAACCGATCCAGGGAATAGTTAGCAGCAAGTGATACGGATCGCGCCAGTGATGGTACCATTTTCCCATCCCGTGAATCACAAATCGACCGTCTTGATTCTCAATCCTCACAGTACGATGACGGCGACGAAACTTAATTTTCATAAGGCGATGGAGCTGAATTTAGTGGATGTAGTTGAAAGCGATAGCTTACCAGTCAGCCAGTCGATTGTTCAACTGATTTTTACAGCAGATCAGTCTGCTGAACCTCGACTAGATTTGTGGTTGACAGAGCAATTACCCGATTTTTCCCGTTCGCGCTGGCAAAAACTGATCTCGAGCGGGCAAATTCAGATCCACCATCAGACTTGTACTGACAAAAAGTATAGATTAAAAGCAGGCGATCGCGTATCAGTCACAATTCCCCCCACTGCCAGTCTCGATCTGACTCCCGAAGCAATTCCCCTCGATATTCTCTACGAAGACGAACATCTAGTCATCGTCAATAAACCTGCTGGAATGGTAGTGCATCCCTCCGCTGGACACGACACGGGAACTCTAGTTCACGCCTTACTCGCCCACTGTCCACTCTCCAATATCGGCGGAGTCCAGCGCCCAGGCATTGTCCACCGCTTAGACAAAGATACCACTGGTGCGATCGTCGTCGCCAAGACCGATTTTGCCCACCAGCACCTCCAACAGCAGCTTCAGGCTAAAACTGCTAGACGAGAGTATTTAGGAGTGGTCTACGGCACTCCTAAGGTCGATAGCGGCACGATCGATCTCCCCGTCGGTCGCCATCCCGTCGATCGTCAGAAGAATACTGTACTACCGATCGCCCAAGGTGGCAAATCTGCTGTTACCCACTGGCAAATTGAAGAAAGATTACGCGGCTTTTCCCTGCTCAAATTCCAGCTCGAAACTGGTAGAACACATCAGATCCGTATTCACACTACTCATATGGGCTATCCGATCGTCGGCGATCCTGTCTACGGTACAGGAAAATCGATCGGTGTCAAACTCCCAGGGCAAGCGCTCCATGCTTGGCATCTAGAACTAATCCATCCCCACACAGGCGATCTTGTCAGCGTTACCGCCCCAATTCCTACCTATTTTCTCACCCTTCTACAAGTGCTGCGCAATCGTTGAGCCAGACTTGAGACTATTTCCTGAACTAATACTTTCCCCCGCTAACATTGCCCAGGGGAAGGTTAAATCTCGCAATCTGAGGCAAGGTGACTTCAGGGTAAATTTGGGGAATATCCAGCGGCGGAAGGTGGACAAGCGGCTGATAATTTGGATCGACGATCGATTTGAGGGTATTGAAGAGCTGGAATTTAGCTGGTTGTGGCGCAATCCGATTGATACTTTCTTCACCCTTGGCATCACTACTCGCTAATGACGGTGATTGAGAAATTAATGAATTCCGGTAATCTCTCTGCACTTCGACTGGTTCAACTTGTCTGTAAGTAGACTGCGCTGATGAGATTGAATGCCTATGATGTTGAAAAGGTGCCGACTCCTCTGGGTTGAGATATTTCCGATCTAGCACTGTCGGCTGGACAGTCGTGTTTCGGGGGATAGGTTCCACCAACACTCTAGCCGCTAATTCGGTTTCTTCTGAATCGATTGGCTCCTCAATTGAGGGCTGTGCTGAAGGCGTTGGATCTGATTCGATCTGTAAATTCTGGAGAATTTCTCGCTCGAACTCAGCTGTAAACTTACACGATGGCTTGCCCGCCCGCTGCCAGCCGCTGAGGATACTATCGACAGATATTACCTTATAGCGTCCTCGGTGGAGTGATTCGACGATCGCTTTAATAATCCAGGCGCTATCATATTTTTGGAGCCAAGTCGCCACAAGCTGATCGACTTGGTAATCGTCAAACTCCAGACCATAACGGTCGATAATAGTAGTAATTAAGTTGTGATTAAACTGGCTCATTGAATAATGGAATTTTTGTGACTCATCGCCCAAATTAGCGATCGAGTTAACTCGATTGGTAAATCCGACTATTGGGTTAGTAACTAATGAACAGGTACTAATGTATTAATTAAGTTTAGATTCAACTGATAGCTAATGATTTTACTACCAAATTATTAGCTATCAGGGGAATAAGCGACCAAATGTAGGTGTTTGAGCTTAATTCTTCTCAAGAATAGCAACATCTGATCCTATTTATTTTAGTTTGGATCTTTACTGTAATTAATTATGTGTTGTAGTTTACACTATATTGAACATTTTGACATTATTTAAATAGATTTACATAGATAAATCCCTATCTTCGGCGATACAGCTGCGCTGATCGGATCGAAGATAGGGATAATAATTAGGCCGATCCGCTGGGATCGGTTATTTAGAGTAAATTAGCGGACATTTTCAGTTTCGACAACTTTATCGATCAATCCGTATGCCATCGCTTCCGCCGAGGACATGAAGTTATCTCGATCAGTATCTTTTTCGATTTGCTCTAGAGTTTGGCCCGATTTATCAGCCATCAATTGATTTAGCAGAGTCCGAGTTTCGAGGATATGCTTGGCTTCGATCTGGATATCCGATGCCTGCATCCGTCCAGTACCACCCAACGGCTGGTGAATCATGATCCGCGCGTGAGGCAGTGCGAGCCGCTTGCCGGGGCTGCCAGCAGCCAGTAAGAACGCGCCCATCGAAGCCGCTAATCCAACGCAGATGGTCACAACTTCTGACTTGATGTGTTGCATCGTGTCATAAATCGCCATCCCCGCCGTGATTTCGCCACCAGGGGAATTGATATAGAGATAGATCGGTTTGCTGGAGTCTTCAGAGTCTAGATACAGCATGTATGCGACGATCGCATTTGCCATATTTGCATCGACTTCCTCAAACATAAAGATAATTCGCTCGCGGAATAGTCGATCATAAATATTGATCCACTGTTCGTTAGAACTACCAGGAAGACGATAAGGAACGCTGGGTACGCCGATTGACATAGGAGTTAGGAGTTGGGAGTTAGGAGTTGAAAAATACAGAAGTCTATAAAGTCGGCAGTTCTAATTCCTTTGAGCTTTCTAAGACTCGATCGATCAATCCATATTCTTTCGCTTCATGCGCCGTCATATAGAACATTCGCTCGCTGTCTTGCTCAATTTTTTCGACAGACTGTCCGGTTGTTTTGGAAAAAACATCGATGATATCTGTTTTCTTTGACAAGACTTGAGCAGCACTAATAATAATGTCCGATGCTTGTCCTCTGGTACCCGCACGAGCAGGCATCAAACCGATATTGGCATGGGGCAAACTTGCCCGTTTACCGGGACTACCAGCAGATAGCAGCAGTGTGGCGATCCCCATTGCTTGACCGAGACAAATCGTATACACCTCGGATTTGATGTGCTTGATCGTGTCGTAGATTGCCAATCCAGCCATCACCGACATCATTCCCGCATCCATATTCGCCATCCCCGCCGCGACAGGATCGCCGAGGGAGTTAATATACAAATAAATCGGTTTAGTATTATCGACAGACTCTAGATATAGCAAGGATGACACCATACTATTCGCCAATCCATCGGTAATCGGTCGATCAAGGAAGATAATCCGATCTTGGCTCATCCGCGTGTAGATATTCACCCACTGCCAATATGAACTTCCGGGCAAGTTGTAAGGTACTTTTAAGATTCGATCGATAGACATAGGAGGTTGGGAGTTGGGAGTTGGGAGTTGGGAGTAAAAAGTAGGGTGGGCATCGCCCACCAACTAGGTTTCAGGCTTACTACCTACTTTCCAATATTCGCCCATTTACTGGCTTAAATGTCTTTAAACTAGAACAGGAATCGCCGTAGGCAAGTCCTTCGCACTGTTGAGGACGATATCAATGATGCCGTAGTCTTTGGCTTCGGTGGGAGTCATGTACAACATGCGATCAGTATCTTTAGCGATCTTCTCGGCTGGTTGTCCAGTACTGTGGGAAAAAATATCCAAGATCGCGGTTTTGTTGTCGATCACTTCTTTGGCGCGAATCTGGATATCGCTGGCTTGTCCCTGTGCGCCACTGCGGGGCTGGTTGAGGACGATCGTCGCGTGCGGAAGACTCGCCCGACAACCCTTGGTGCCTGCGGCTAGGATCATCGCTGCTGTGCCCATCGCCTGCCCGATGCAAATCGTATGCACGGGTGGCTTAATATAGCCCAGCGTATCGCAAATCGCGAAGGCTTCGGTTTCAAAGCCGATCGAATCACCCGTATACCAAGATGTCCCAGTGGAATTGATATAGAAATAAATCGGTTTTTCGGGGTTGTCAAACTGGAGATACAACAGCTGGGCGATCAGCAATTTGGTTGGATCATAGCCCATCTGCCGTTTGTAGTCATCGGAGGAAACTAAAGGACCTCCCATGTAGACAATCCGCTCTTTCAACAATAATGAGGGTAAATCTGGGGGTGGAGTCCGGTAGTAGCTATCCCCGCCGCCTGAATATTGGGACTGAACCATATCGTTATTCCACTAGCATCACTTTACATGAATCTATGGTAACTCGTTGGCGGCTGGTGGGGATTGGGTTGATAACCGATTATCCGAAATTTAGTTCTCTAGTATGGAGCATACTCGATCGTCATAAATCCGCAAATTACACATGGCGAATCAAGATCTAGGAGATCGTTACTATTGCTATCCTCTCAGTTGTCTTGACATAAACGCTCGCCTACAGCGCGATTTGGGTCGCTGTCTTGAGAAAGTGCTGTTATTTCCTATTTCTTCTAAAAATAGTGTCAGAATTTACACACCTCACTACTAGCTTGTGAGCTACAATATGGTATTAAAATTTACGCTATTTGTTAGTAGGTTTTGAGTCTGAACATTTTTCAGAATTTGCAAATTAAACTTCATGTTGTTTGCATAATTGCAAGATTCTATCTTTTAACTTAGTTGTTAGAACATAATTTGTTCAGTATCACTTTTACGCATCGGTCAGTACTATCAAGATGAGTGAAATTACTGAATTAATTAAGAGCAATGCTTGGCTAAGCTTCGCTAGTATTGTTTCTAGATCGACAAGTGCTCTAGCTCTACCCGTACTAGCTAGATTATTGGGTCCAAAGTCTCTAGGAATTTATAACATTGTGATGTCATTGGCACAAGCAGTTCAAGGATTTTCAGGATTAGGGATAGAAATTGCTCTACAACGTAATGGAGCCAAACATCAAACAATTGGAACAGAGGCTGTTGGGAGATTATTCGGCGTTAGTCTTGCACTTGTTTGTTTTACTTCTGCTATTGCAAGCCTGGGAATTATACTTTTCCGCCAAGCCCTGGCCGATCATTGGTTACTAGAACCAAACATGGCAAATTGGGTGGGAATGGCTGGTATCCTGGCATTATTGCAACCACTCGGTACTGTTCCGCTGCTTTTTTTAGCAGGCTTACAAAACTTTCGGGCTTATGCAATTCGGTCAGCTGTAGGATTAATTTTTAGTAATATTGTCACAGTAATATCTGCATATTATTTTGGTTTGCAAGGGGTAATTATTGGACTAATTATTTCAACATTCTGTCAGATTGGTTGGAGTTACATTATTGTTAATCCAGTTTTAAAAGCCAACAAGATTCACCTGCACATAGACAATTTCAGATCGGAAATGTCGTCTATTCTTAAATTTAGTCTGCCGTATTATCTGGGAACGCATCTTTTATTTAGTTCGATCGACTTACCACTAATGGGATTGGTAAGTAGCTACAGTGGTGTAGAAAGTCTAGGCTATATCCGAGCGGCTCAAATGATGGCATCGTTGGTTGGTTTTATCCCACTATCAACAGCTCCATCAGCGATCTCACATTTGTCGGCTAGCGTTGAAAGTGGAAATCAATCTGAATACTTAAAATCTGTACATTTGAGAATTGTCTGGATTTTTCTATTACTTTCAACAAGTATAGTGTGTTTGTTTTTACCCGATCTGATGATTTGGCTATTTGGAGCTAGCTATCAGCCAGCAGTTGTCCTCGCTTGGTTATTTCTATGGTCGAGTGTGTTGACAGGAATCAGCTCTGTCTTGATCCAGTATCTAACTGTAGCCGGAAAAACGATCTCGATCGGTTGGATTAGTGCTGCGGGGGCTTTTGGATGGGTTTTAACGGCAGTTATCCTGATTCCCAAATATGGTGCATTAGGCTTTATGCTAAGTTATATATTTAGCAGTATCATAGAAGTAGTGCTTTTTGCGTATTCAGAAATTAATACATTCAAGCTTGAAGATTTGCATTTACTAAAAAATCTTACTTTAATAACTGGCTTTTTATTCTCATGGTCATCAATAATCTTCTTTTCTCCCTCCAGCGGTTTTTTGACAATCGGATCGACACTAGCAATGATAGTTTTATCTTCAATATTTATTTATTCGCATTCTCTTCATCGTGAAGAAAATCTCAAGATAAATAAATTTTTGCAATCTAACTTATTTAAGATTTGATAATTATCCCCGATTTAAATAGCCACTTTTGATATTTGTACTTTATTTACTCTCTAGCATGATCGAGCAAATTACTTATCAGAATCAACTTATTGCGCTAATTATTTCTGCTAGATTTAAGCAGCCAGGAGTTAATTTTTTCACACCGCCTGATTTTTCTCAGCAGTTAGGATACATAAATCATCCCGTAGGCAAAATTATTCAACCACATATTCATAATCATGTCACGCGTGAAGTCAAATTTACACAAGAAGTACTATTCTTGAGGAAGGGTAAACTGCGCGCAGATTTTTACAGTAGCCATCAAGAATATATCAAAAGTTATGTGCTGGAATCTGGTGATGTGATTCTACTGGTGAATGGAGGGCATGGCTTTGAGGTGCTTGAAGAGATTGAAATGATTGAGGTTAAACAAGGCCCATATATTGGCGAACAAGATCGAATTAACTTTAATGGGATCGATACAGAGAAAATCAAGCTAGTCGAATATAGCAAAGTATGAATCCAATTCCAGTAAATGAACCATTATTAAATGGTAATGAGAAAAAATACTTGTTGGATTGCATCGAAACAGGTTGGATTTCTGCTGAAGGAACATTTGTCAAAAAGTTTGAAGAGCAGATGGCTGCCAAGGTAAATCGAAAGTACGGTATTGCTGTGTGCAATGGTTCTGCTGCTCTTGATGTTGCCGTTACCGCAATCGGAATTGGCAAAGGAGATGAAGTAATTCTCCCGACATTTACTATTATTTCCTGTGCAGCGGCGATTGTGCGGGCGGGGGCTGTTCCAGTTGTTGTAGATTGCGATCCTGACACATGGAATATCGATGTCAACCAAATCGAGGCGAAAATAACATCAAGAACAAAAGCTATCATGGTTGTTCATATTTATGGATTACCTGTAGATATGGATTTAGTATTAGCAATAGCTAATAAGTATGGATTGCAAGTCATTGAAGATGCCGCAGAAATGTTGGGACAGACTTACAACAATCTCCCTTGCGGTAGTTTTGGAACTATTAGCACATTTAGTTTCTACCCTAACAAACACATTACAACTGGGGAGGGCGGAATGTTGGTCACCGATGATGCCAAATTAGCAGAGCGGTGTCGTTCATTGCGGAATCTTTGCTTTCAACCACAGCAGCGGTTTGTGCATGAGGAGCTAGGCTGGAACTACCGAATGACAAATTTGCAGGCAGCTCTGGGAGTCGCACAGTTGGAACGACTTGATGAATTTGTCACCCGAAAACGAGCGATGGGGGAAAAATACTCAAAGTTATTTTCAGATACCCCCAGCATTCAGATCCCCATTGCAGCAACAGACTATGCGGAAAATATTTATTGGGTATACGGGTTAGTACTGAGTGATAATGTATTTTTTGATGCAGTAGAGATAACCAGACATTTGAGTCAACATAAGATTGGTACCCGCCCATTTTTTTGGCCGATGCACGAACAGCCAATATTCAAAAAGATGGGCTTGTTTGAAGGAGTGACTTGTCCTGTTGCCGAAAAAATTGCTCGACGCGGTTTTTACATTCCGAGTGGATTAGCCATCACAGATACTCAAATAGAACAAGTAGCAATTGCTGTTAAACAGGCGGTAGAACTGTGAGAACAATCGAACTAATCCCAATTATTCGACAATTTTATCGATATGCTGCTCTGTATCGATTTAGGAACCGTGGTTATAGCCGATTCTGGGGAGTATATGAGACGTTTGAAGATGCAATACTCGCCGCACCTAAGTCTAAAAAAGTTGGATATAATTGTCCTGAACTAGCGTTAGAATACCAACAGATGTTGGTTGAAAATAATTGGGAAAATAGCCGTAGAACTGTTGCTGCCCACGATTATCCGCTGCTGTTTTGGCTGAATTCCATCTTTGAGTGTGGTCAAGGTAGAACAATTTTTGATTTTGGTGGTAACGTTGGTGTTCATTTCTATAGCTACTCCAAGTACTTAAATTATCCACCAGATCTAAAGTGGACGATTTGCGAAGTACCAGAAATCACCAATATCGGTCGGCAAATTGCTAAAGAACGTGGGGTGGATAATTTAGATTTTACCTGTGAGTTCAAAGATATGGAAAATAAAAATGTATTGATTAGCTCTGGCTCAATTCAGTATGTTGATGATAATCTATCAAGTATCCTGCCGAGCCAGGGAAAGCCTGAGCATTTATTAATTAATCGTTTACCGTTATATGATGGCGATCAATTCGTAACGCTCCAAAATGGCGGGAAAGTATTTTACCCTCAATACGTTTTTAATAAAACAGAATTTATTAATGGATTAGAGCAGATTGGGTATAAGTTAATAGATATTTGGAAAAATCAGGGTGACTCATGTATCATTCCACTGCATCTAGATCGATCGATTAACAATTATTATGGATTATATTTTCAGCTCAAGGGTGAGTAAGTATGAGAATTTTTGAAAGCTATGCTCATTATTATGATTTACTTTATCAAGATAAGAATTATCTAGACGAAGTAAACTTTATTGCCAAAATGCTGAAACGTTATGCACCAAATGCTGGCAAAATCTTAGAGTTAGGATGCGGCACTGGTATCCATGCAGTTCTACTGGCACAGCAGGGATATCAAATCCAGGGCATCGATTTCAGTGCGGAAATGATCGATCGAGCAAATCAGCGACTCCAGCAACTCCCGGCTAAAGTCATCAATGACGTTCAATTTACTATTGGAGATATTCAAAACATTAGATTAAATCAAAAATATGATGTTGCCTTATCACTTTTTCATGTGTTCAGCTATCATGTTGACAACAATAGTTTACTCGCAGCTTTTGCAACTGTTAAAGAACATTTACAACCTGGGGGTATATTCATTTTTGATGTTTGGTATGGTCCTGCTGTTTTAAATGATCGCCCAAGTGTGAGAGTAAAACGAGCGGAAAACGAACAAATCAAAATCACTCGCATCGCTGAACCCGTATTGTATCCTAATGAAAATTCAGTAAAAATCAACTATCAGGTTTTCATTCAAAATAAGCATGAAGCAACCACCGATGAATTTCAGGAAACACATAAGATGCGCTACTTCTTTAAGCCAGAAATAGAGCTACTACTCCAGCAGTTTGACCTAAAAGTTATTGATAGTCGAGAGTGGATGAGCGATCGAGATCCTGGACTAGATACTTGGGGAGTTTACTTCGTGGTGGGAAATTAAATGAAAGTAGCTTTATTTATTAGCGATAAGCACATTCCATCGATTGGTGGAGCGTATACTTTTCAGGGTCAATTGATTGATGCTGTACTAAAATTGAACTCAGAAAGCAACCACACTTTTATTTTCTACAGGTCTGGAAAAATAGTGCTTGACTCCGATCTGCGCTATTCTTCAAATCTAAGCCGTTATTCTGAAAAATCTGATCGACAGTGGATTGAATTACAATTAATAGCAGCAAAAAAACATGTTTCTCATCAATTAAATCTTTTAAAAAGCAGATTTTTACACAAAATAATTATGTGCTTGGCTCACAAGTGGCGTGAAGTCAAAGTACTCAAGTCACTAAGAGAAAATCAAGTTGATTTGACCTTGTCTTTTGTACCTAATTGTCCTACTGTCAATTATCCACATATAGTTACTGTATGGGATTTACAGCATCGGTTACAATCGTATTTTCCCGAAGTTAGCGCCTTCGGTGAGTGGGAAAATAGAGAAAATATGTACAGTAAAATTTTAAATCGGGCAGCAATAATTATTACTGGTACAGAAATAGGCAAGGCTGAAATCGAAAGATTTTATCAGATTCCGGCGGAAAGAATTAAAGTTATTCCTTTATTTACACCTCAACTCATCCTAAATTATTGTGGAGAGAATGAAGCTGTATCGAGCAAGTATGGTATTCCCGATCGATATCTATTTTATCCGGCACAGTTTTGGCCGCACAAAAATCATATTGGTCTATTATTAGCTATTAAATGTTTAAAGGAAAAATATAATTTAGAGTTTCCCTTGGTTTTGGCTGGTGCCGACCAAGGAAATGAAGGATATGTAAGAGAAATGGTGGTTAAACTCGATTTGTCAAAGCAAGTATATTTCTTGGGATTTGTGCCTCAATCAGACATGCCACAACTCTATCAAAATGCTTTCGCTCTGACCTTCTTATCATTTTTTGGACCCGATAATTTACCACCACTAGAAGCGATGGCTCTGGGCTGTCCGGTGATTGCATCTAATGTATCGGGTGCATCAGAGCAATTGCAAGACGCAGCTTTATTGGTCGATCCAAAACAGCCAGAGGAAATTGCTATTGCAAT
>JANNDQ010000089.1:0-11045 GCA_031387965.1 Chamaesiphon sp. OTE_75_metabat_567 | reverse complement strand
AGGGCATTTGTAGAAGATTGATGCGGCTCTTCGATGAAATAGCCTTTATTAATGGCGTTCATCGGATCGGCTGCGCCATCAAAGGCGGCGATTTGCGATCGGAATAGCTCTAGACGATTTATCATTTTTCTAGTTTAGATCCCATTCAACAGGAGATGGTGCTAATTTCAGCAATTTTATTTAATTCGCGAATATTAACCCGTCAATTCATATTTTAACCTTTTGAGGTGCATCAAGATAGTAACCCATGAAGCAAGCCAATCGCTAAACTCCCAAAGAACCACGAGTTACACCCAATTGATTAATCAATTTTAACTCCTGCCATAGTTCGGCACCGCTAATTTGACCACCTAATAACTGTTGATAATAGCCGATCGTTTGACTGACTTCTGCTGGCGTTTCATTGACAAACTCTAGCCGGAAATTGTAGACACCTAATTCAATCAAACGATGGATATATTCAGCACCAGTTTGGGCGACACCATTGTAGACGGTGTTTCGACAACCTGCATCAGCTTGGAGGATATGTTCGGTACCAACTCTGTCCCGTAGTTTAACCTGATGTGATTCGCAGGGACGACCACAATTAGTATAGTCAGTACCTTCAGATAAGAAGGCACAAAAAACGCAGTGTTCCATATGAAACATCGGCATGTGTTGATGGATGGTGATTTCAAACCAGTTGCTGGGACAGCTGCGGATCAGGGCAGTTAATTGGTCGATATTCAGGTCGTAGGATGCCGTCAGCCGCTCCAAAGTATAGTTTTGATAAAAATGGTCGGCGGCGATCGGATTGGCGATATTCAGAGCAAAATCACCGATACAGCGTTCAGATTTAAAGAATTCTAGATGGTCATAATTTTTGATCAGATAACCATCGGCATCACTCGATCGAACCTGTTCTAAGATCCAATTTTCACCCGATTTGGTAATCCGTGGCGGCACAACAAATATCTGGGGGGGATTAGTTTTGGTGTGTCTGGCGGCGCGGACTAATTGGACGGCTTCGCGATATTTGCGGGGGTCTTCTAGTTCACAATAAATGGTGGTAATACCTGATGCGATCGCGGCAGTAATTTGGTCGAGTTTGCGGACTAAGATATTTAATTGTGGTGCTTGCAGATAAGCGCTCTCAATTTTAGGCAGGATATCTGTTAATTGATTAGTTGAAGAGATTGTCCAAGGTTTGGGTTGACTGCGAAGTTCGGTGAGTTTAGTTACTAATTCACGGCGCAAATGATTGAGTGCGCTCACAGGTATCATTAGTTCACCTTCAATTGAATTAGTCAGATTTCCTAACTTATATGGCGTATTGCCTAATCTTCCTAATTGGGAAATCAATTTCTCAGTAGTTAAGGGTTGATTTTGGGCAGGGACTAATAATATTTCTGACTCCACTTTAATAGTATGTCCTATCTCGTCGCGGGCGATCGCAATCAATGGTTGATTAATAGCTCCATGTATTTCGAGATCGATCGATCTTTGAAATTGTGGGACATCCCCAGCATAGGTTTGACGTACCTGTTTATCCAATTCTGGATCGCTAGTTTTCCAAACTTTAACACCGATGTATACGCGCCGGAAATTGATCGCCCCGCGTCCAAATGCCAGCATAAGTTCTGAGTTATCGGCCCCTGTAAACACCTCATAAACTCTTCCGCCTTCCTCCTGCTCATCTGGATGTCCACAGTCAAACACGATCCCATCACCTGGTTTAACTGGTGCAATTGGATTAATTGTAATTGCTTCTCGATCTGGATAAACGCGGATCACTTCGCCTAGATATACACCGCGCTTCTTCCCAAATCTCGCATGAACTAAAGCTTGATTATTAATCCCTTCAAACCAGCCTGTATATAGTCCCCGCGAGAACGCCATTTCAAGATTATAAGTATCTTGCTTCGACTCAAATTGCGGTTCTAAATCTCGAACAATTTTATCTAGAGCCGATCGATAAACTCGCGTCACACTGGCAACATATTCAGGAGTCTTCAATCGCCCTTCAATCTTGAGACAACTCACGCCACTTTTAACAATTTCTGGCAATACATTTAATCCTGCCAAATCCTGTGGACTGAGCAGATATTTCTTATCCCCCAAATGATACTCTCGATCGTCCACAATCAGATCGTAAGGCATCCGACAAGCTTGGGCACATTCACCGCGATTTGCCGATCGACCGCCCAAAGATTCACTCGTTAAACATTGCCCCGAATAAGCAACACATAACGCCCCATGCACGAATACTTCCAGCGGCATCGACACTTTTCGATCCCCTAATTGTTGCTTAATCTTCTGGATTTCAGTGATCGAACATTCCCGCGCCAATACAACTAAATCACACCCCAATTCATGGGCGAACTCGACCCCCGCCGCACTCGTCACCGTCATCTGCGTCGAAGCATGAATCGGGAAATCCGGCGACAAATGCCGAATCAACTTACAAATACCGACATCCTGGACGATCGCCGCATCCACTCCCGCTAAAATCATGCGGCGGAGATATTGCTCCGCCGCAGGCAACTCCTGTGGAAACACCAGCGTATTCATCGTCACATACCCCTTCACCCCCCGCTGATGCAACCATCCCATCAGCTCCGGCAAATCACCCACTGTAAAGTTCTCCGCCCGCATTCTGGCATTGAACCGCTCCAACCCAAAATAAATCGCATCGGCACCATTCTCGACGGCAGCTTTGGCACACTCCCAGTTCCCTGCTGGGGCGAGTAAGAGGGGAAGATCGGTTTGGGTAGGAGTGGAAATAGGTGCAATCTGCATACAGTCGAGGTAAGAAAATCTACGCCCTTGTATTCTAGCCTTCTAGACAACTCAAGATAGATTAGTAGAATATTACAGTCCCGACTTTCCAGCGATCATTGTGCTAATAGTATCTGGTGGTAGTGGGTGGATGGTGGACAGTAGCATTGATCGGGTGAATAGGGTACGTATATTTTCAACGGGAACTAGTAAAATAATCGTATGTCCCTTGGTATAGTAGCCATGTTCCAGTCCGAACTACCCAGATACCTGCCTACCGCCGACGAACTACCCTGCTCGGATGATACTCCCGTGGATAATGAACTCCAAGAACTGATCCCTAGTCTACTCAAGTCGATACTCCAAATCCTCTGGGCAGATCGGATGGATTGGTTTTTTGGGATTGATATGGGTGTCTATTATCATCCCGAACAACCCCCAATTGTGCCTGATGGTTTCCTCAGTCTGGGTGTAGAGCGATTCTATGATGAAGAACTCCGCCCCAGCTATGTGCTGTGGGAGGAGCAGGTAGTGCCTAGCTTCGTGCTAGAAGTCGTCTCAGTTACACCTGGACGTGAGTACACGAGCAAGCTGGATGACTATGCCAGAATGGGAGTCTTATACTATGCGATTTATAACTCGAAGCGACGACGCAAGCCTAAACTAGAGATTCACAAGTTAGTTAACGGATGTTATGAATTGCAAGATAGTCATCCTTATTGGATGCCAGAAATTGGATTGGGTATCGGTTACGAGCGCGGCGATCACTGTGGCTTAACGCGAGATTGGCTGTATTGGTACACCGAAGATAATCAGCGCTATCCTACCCCCGCAGAACAAATCAAACAAGTTCAGCTGCAAGTTGTACAGGAAAGATCTCAATTAGCACAAGAACGAATGCGATCGAATAAACTAGCTGCTAAATTACGATCATTAGGGATCGATCCAGATGAGTAGATACTGACGTATTGCAGTAATGGTCGAGATGTCCTGATTGCCCTAGTGGTTGCTATGAATAACTTAATTCTGCAAACCACCCAACCACATAATTACCCCATCTTCTCCGGTATCTTGATAGTATTTTTTCCGCCGTCCGACAGTTTGGAAACCAAACTTTTCATAGAGGTGAATAGCTCCATCGTTAGAAGCTCGAACTTCGAGTGTCGCTCGTGCCATTTGAATCGACTTAGATCGATCAAGTAATGCTGCAAGTAATAATTGCCCCAATCCTTGACGCTGATACTGGGGATGGATGCCGAGTAAAGTGATGTGAGCTTCGTCTAAAATCGCCCAGAAGCAGCCGAAACCAATGATTCCATTTGTGTCTAGCGCTAATGATTTAGCTACTCTGATGCCTAGAAAGTGGCTATTCTCATTAGTTAATTCGCGCTGATAACTATCGATCGACCACAATCCACCAAAGCATAAGCGATCGAGGATCAAGATTGCTTCGATGTCAGCGAGAGAAATCGGATCGATAGTTACTTCTAAACCCATTTTTAACCCACGTTATCCCAGTCCAAATGCTTTGTGAATTGTTTTAAGTGCCTCAATGCCTTGAGCTTCGGCAACTACGCAACTGATTTTAATCTCAGAAGTAGCGATCATTTGAATATTAATCCCCGCAGTTGCCAGGGCATTGAACATCTGTGCAGCGACACCAGGATTGCTCACCATTCCGGCACCAACGATACTAACTTTGGCGATCGATTCATTGACGACTACCGCTCCACAACCCAGTTGGAGTGCAGAGGCTTCTAGTACTCGCTTGGCATCGGCGGCATCGCCTTGGGCGACAGTACAAGCAATGTCCCGCGTGGCGACTCCCGCAATGACGCGCGTGCGTTGAGATTGAATGATCGCATCGAGACTGATATTATTAGCTGCCAAAATGCCAAATAACTCCGCTGCCATCCCCGGACGATCGGGTACTTGCAGTATAGCTAATCTCGCCCGATCGAGATCGAGAGCAACTCCGCGTACTGATGGTGCCGCAATGTGCTTGGTATCGATTTCATTTGAGGAGGTGGAGATCTTAAACTTTTGGCATAGTGCCGCGATCGCTCGATCGTTATCAGCAGCAGCAATCACACAGCTTACCTTAATTTCCGAAGTAGAAATCATCTGAATATTAATCCCCGCAGCTGCTAATGTTTTGAACATCTGGGCGGCTACTCCAGGTCTACCGATCATCCCCGCACCGACAATGCTAACCTTGGCAATATCGTCGGCTACTAAGACTTGAGCATCGCTGGGATGTAAATTGTCATGGAGGACAGGCGAGATGGCTTCAGCGACCGCCTGGGCGCGTTCGATCGCTTGTTTGTTGACGGTAAAGGCAATGTCATTGGTATTGCCTTCGTGGATTGATTGGACAATTAAATCTACGTCCACATGTTCGCGGGCTAGTGCCCCAAATAATTGTCCGGCAATCCCGGCGCGATCGGGCACCTGAAGAATGGCAATCTTAGCTTGGTTGGTGGCAAATTCGACGGCATCAACAGAGCGAGCGATTTCTAAGCCTCTCAGAGAGCGGGGTTGCGGCATGGGGGAAACTACCCATGTGCCTGGATCGTTTGTCCAACTCGATCTGACGACCAAGGGCACGCCATAGTTTTTGGCGATTTCGACTGCGCGGGGGTGGAGTACTTTTGCACCCAGACTGGCGAGTTCGAGCATTTCATCAGCGGTAATTTCGGTGAGGAGTTGTGCCGCTGGCACAATTCTGGGGTCGGTGGTGAGAATTCCTGGTACGTCTGTGTAAATCTCGCAGGCACTTGCTTTGAGAGCGGCGGCAAGAGCGACAGCCGAGGTATCAGATCCACCTCTGCCTAAGGTGGTAATATCTCGATCGGCATTAGCACTTACGCCCTGGAATCCAGCAACTACGACTACTTTACCTTCTTTGAGATGGCGTTCGACGCGATCGGGTGCGATTTCTAAAATTCGGGCGCGAGTATGTTCGGCTTCGGTGACGATCCCCACTTGGGCACCTGTCAGGGAAATCGCTGGTTGTCCTAGTTCCTGGATCGCGATACTGAGCAGAGCAATGGTGACTTGTTCTCCGGTGGCGAGGAGCATATCCATTTCCCGCCGGGATGGTTTGCTGGATAGTTGATGGGCTAATTTTACTAAGCTGTTGGTAGTTTTACCCATTGCCGAAACGACGACGACGAGATCGTTTCCGGCTTTGACTGTAGCAACGATTCGTTGAGCGACTGCTTGAATCCTTTCAGGGTCACCAACTGATGTCCCTCCATATTTTTGTACAATTAACGCCATCGTTCTATTTATTTCACCACAGTTCACGCCTCAGTCCAATTTAACCGATCGACTGACTGTCTGGATAGTCAATCGATCGGTTATGTTTTCGAGTAACATAATATTGAGAGCGTACTATGTCTTAACTGCCTTGGTGGGTGACGCATGGCGCATAAACTCGATCGTCAGTGGCGCACGAGGGAACGGAATCACGTCTCGAATATTGGTCATCCCGGTCATAAACTGTACCAACCGTTCAAACCCCAAACCGAAGCCAGCATGAGGGACAGTACCATAGCGACGTAAGTCCAGATACCACCAGTAATCAGCCGGATTTAAGCCTTGGGCAACTAGCCGTTGTTCCAGCAGATCGAGCCGTTCTTCACGTTGAGAACCGCCGATAATCTCGCCGATTTTGGGCGCAAGAATATCCATTGCCGCAACTGTTTTACCATCATCATTGAGCCGCATGTAAAAAGACTTAATACCTACGGGATAATCAGTGAGGATTACTGGCTTTTTAAACACTGATTCAGCTAAATGACGCTCGTGTTCAGATTGGAGATCTAAACCCCAGCTGACTGGATATTCAAACTTCTGTCCTGACTTTTCGAGCAGCGCGATCGCATTAGTATATGTTAGCCGTTCAAATTGATTATTAATAATATTTTCAGCAGTTTCTAGTACTGTTTTGTCAATTCGTTCATTGAAAAATTCCATATCTGCGGAGCAATGCTCCATCACATATTTGAAGATATACCGGAGAAATGTTTCCGCAAGATCCATATCTTCTAATAAGTCACAAAATGCCATTTCTGGTTCGATCATCCAGAACTCAGCGAGGTGGCGAGAAGTATTAGAATTTTCCGCCCGAAAGGTCGGCCCAAAGGTGTAAACGTTCCCAAATGCCATCGCCATCACTTCCGCTTCTAACTGCCCACTGACGGTCAGATATGCTGCCTTACCAAAGAAATCTTGGCTATAGTCAATCTCTTTTTCGGCTGTGAGCGGGACATTTTTGAGGTTGAGCGTGGTGACGTTAAACATCTCGCCCGCGCCCTCACAATCACTTGCACTAATAATCGGCGTGTGTACCCACAGAAACCCCCGTTCCTTGAAAAACTGATGAACTGCTGTCGAGCAAGCATTCCGCACTCTAAATACAGCGCTGAGGGTATTTGTCCGCGATCGCAAGTGCCCGATATCGCGCAAGAATTCAAAGGAATGGCGTTTCTTTTGGAGTGGATAGGTTTCGGGATCGGCTTCGCCGTGGATTTTAACTTGAGTAGCTTTGACTTCTACTCGTTGTCCTTTGGCAGGCGATTCTACTAGTTCGCCAGTAATCTCGATCGAGGCACCTGTGTTAATCTGCTTGAGAATAGTCGCATAGTCAGGCACATCTCGATCAATTACTACCTGGATATTTGCCATGCAGGAACCATCATTGATATCAACAAACGCAAATTCTTTGGCTTCCCGTTTACTCCGAATCCAGCCCTTGACATTCACAGGATCGCCAGGATTACCCCCACGCAAAATTGAAGCTATATAGTTTGTAATCATTTTTTAGTCAGGCTAGTAGCTCGAAGTAACTGATTCCTATCTTACTACTCTGACATCTGTGATTCCATCAAACGGACGCTCGGCATAGCCAACGCCGAGCGCTTACAAGCAACACCTAAAGCCTAAACCCTACCTACAGACGATCGTATCAGTTACGCCCGCTCGATCGGTTCGATCGGAGTTACTGCACTCTGAACCATGCTTATAAATCTTAATCTTAATTGGCTCTTGGTTAGCCGTCGAACCCTGTGCTGAAACAATCATATTCTTGCCAGTAGTAAAATTAATCACGACAGGTAGTTTGCCAATTGCCTGTTCCGTAACGCTATTTCTCGCTCGACTGTGCTCTGTCGCGGTGTAACTACCCCACAAAGTACTGCCCACCTTCCCACTATATTCCACCCGATACTGAACCTGATTACTAAAAGGATTCCCGAATGTCCGCACACCAACTAAACTCAAACCAGTCACCACCGACCACAAGACGTAAACGCTTTTCACAGCTTTGCTAACCCAATGCTACACAGACTTAACATACCCAACAATTTGGGATAAAAGACAGCTAAAATGCTTAAAAAATTCTGTGTTTGATGCGGTGATGATCTGGGGTGTCGTCTAAAACACAAACCCGACTTTTTGGAAAATCTGAATTTATGTAAACGATGGTTGATGACGAATCAGACTGAGAAACTCTTCTCTAGTTCGTTGATCTTCTTGGAATGCACCGAGCATCGAACTAGTTACAGTCCATGCTCCAGGTTTTTGGACACCCCGCATCACCATACACATATGGCTGGCTTCCATTACTACAGCTACACCTCTAGGTTCCAAAACTTCTTGAAGTGCTTCAGCGATTTGGCGAGTCAGTCTTTCTTGGACTTGCATCCGGCGCGAATACATATCGACGATCCGCGCAAGCTTACTTAGTCCCACCACTTTTTGGTTGGGGATATAGGCAACATGCGCTCTGCCCATAAATGGCAGCATATGGTGTTCGCACATACTAAAGAAGTTGATATCCCGCACTAATACCATCTCGTTATGACCTTCATCAAAAATCGCGCCGTTGATGATGTCATCTAAAGATTGATTGTAGCCGCTAGTGAGGAATCGCATCGATTCAGCGACTCGCTTGGGAGTCTTGAGTAAACCTTCCCGATCTGGATCTTCACCTACGCCGAGAATAATCTGCCGGACAGAATCCATCATGTCTTCGAGGCTGACTTCTGGCTCTTGAATTTTTACTGGTTCACCATTATGAGTATTTCGATCGGGTCTAGGATTAATATTAATCAGTTTATCGTTGCTAATAGTCATGTTTGATCTGAATAAATTGGAAATAAGTAAAACGATTGAATCGGTAGATTGACAGCGAACTACAATGCTCCGCCGCTAGGCATGATCGTAAGTTCTTCTACTACTGCACCAGCAGGGGCAAGCACGGCGTAGAGGATGCCTTCAGCGACCATTTCTGGTGTCAGCATTGCCGATCGATCAAAGTCAGCTTGGACGGTCTTTGTATCCCACAACGGAGTATTGACTGAGCCAGGACAGATCGCCGTCACGCGAATTCCGTTTGCTCGTTCTTCTCCAGCGATGGCTTGAGTGAGCGCCATCAGCCCAAACTTGCTGACAGAATAAATTCCCCAGTTTGGAAATACCTGCTTGCCAGCGATCGACGAAACATTTACGATTACTCCAGACTGCTGCTGGCGCATGTGGGGTAAAATCCCCTGAACACACTGAAAGACGCTGGTTAAGTTCAAGCCGATCACTTGCTGCCAGTCTGCTAGCGGCGTATCGGCAATCGATCCGGTATAAGCCATCCCCGCATTGTTAACGAGGATATCTAAATTGTCAGATTCTGCTGCAATCATGGCAATTTGGGCTGCTACTCGATCAAGTTCTGATAAGTCTACCACATAGGTTTTGGCTGATACGCCGACGGCTTCCGCCGCTTGCGCTACCGCTGTCAATTTGTCTCGATCTCGCCCTACCAAGGCTAAATTTATCCCTGCTTTTGCGAACGCTAGAGCCGTAGCTTTGCCAATGCCACTACTTGCGCCTGTAATCAATGCCGTTCGATGAGTTTTTGCGATCGAAATCATCTAGTCCAGGAATTAGCCCGTATTAGAGCAATTGTAAATTTTTGTTACGGACTTATTATAACATCTATTTTCTACGTGAGTTTGCTTGAAAGCACTTCAATGTGTAAATTCAGATCGAGTTGGAGATTTGGGAGTATTCTTGATCTCCATACAAGGACAGTTGATCGATACTAAAAAATCCCCTTTAAATCAAGTGTGAATCCAACTAGGACATCCTCTCCATCCAGATGATCGGGAGATTGCAATACTTCTACATCTTTTTTGCCAAGTCGATAAACTTCTACCTGCTGTTGTTGAGGATTGATTAGCCACCCCAAACGGACTCCATTAGCTTGATACTCCAGCATCTTAGCTTGGAGAGTTGTCAAGCTATCTGTCATAGATCTCAGTTCAATCACAAAATCTGGGACTATTAATGGGAAAGCAACCTTGGCTGAGATATGCTCAAATTTAGATTTTTCGATCCAAGTTACATCTGGCGATCTAACTGCGCCAGAAAGTAGCGTAAAACCACCAGATGAATCAAATGCCTCGCCCAGTTGATGGCGCTCATTCCAATTAAATACCTGAGCTGCCAAATTAAGATTGCGTTTAGAGCTTTCCCATCCAGCTGGTGCCATTGTGATTAGTTCTCCGTTAGCTGTTAGCTCGAATTGGATTTCAGGATTGTCTTGGCATAGCTGCTCAAACTCTGCATGGGTAATGCGAAGAGTGATGTGACTGATATCCACTAACAGCGGTCTGGTGTCTACGGATTGCATAATGATTAATTATTGCTATTTCCTGCTATTCTATTTTACTCGATCGTTCGATCTTCAGAATTAGCTTCACTCAACTACTCATTAAAAACACCCATCTGCCGGAATTTATCATATCTGAGCGATCGCAGTTTACTCGGCTCTAGCAGTTGCAACTCCTGAATATTCTTGAGAATGGCATCCTTGAGCACTTCCGCCGCCCGAATCGAGTCAGCGTGAGCGCCACCGAGCGGTTCTGGTAAAATCTGGTCGAGAATACCCAAACCTTTCAAATCTTTAGCGGTAATTTTCAATACTTCAGCCGCTTGAGCGGATTTACCCGCATCCTTCCACAAAATCGAGGCGCAAGCTTCAGGACTAGCGACATAATAAACCGCATGTTCAAACATCATCAATCGATCGCCTACGCCAATTCCCAGCGCACCACCAGAGCCACCTTCACCAATTACTGTACAAATAATTGGCACATCTAGTCTAAACATCTCCCTGAGATTATACGCGATCGCTTCACCCTGCCCTAGTTCCTCTGCCTCTAGCCCCGCCCAAGCCCCCGGCGTATCGATAAATGTAATAATCGGCATCCCAAACCGATTGGCAT
>JANNDQ010000010.1:0-3035 GCA_031387965.1 Chamaesiphon sp. OTE_75_metabat_567 | reverse complement strand
GGGCAATTGCATAGGCTCTATTTTTAGCTACCGATACTGATTCCACCTGTGACTCAATCATCACTACCCGCAGTCCTGAGTTTTGGAGCGCGACTGCTAGGGTATTCCCAATAATCCCCCCACCAACGATCGCCAGATCGTAGTCTAGCTCCGGCGATCGCGATCCGATCTTTTCACCATTGGCACTAAAATATAGACTCTCTGCTGGAGCAGTCTCTACTGGAACGGGAAGAATGTCGAGAGGTGTCATGGAGACTAGACTGTGGGCTGTAGGTTTAAGACAAAGCTTTAATTCTTTTCATTCTAACAATTTTATTCCATAAATCGAGGTAGGATCTGCACCTAGCTGCGATCCGCGCCAAGAGTGTCAAGCACGATCGAAATCCCAGACCAGAGGATGGCGCTGATGTGGCAAGATAAGGGAAGGATTATATCAATATTTTATCAAATGCAAACGGGCAAAAATTCTATACTTAGCCGCTGGCGAAAATGGTTCCAAGGTGGGCTAGTCACTATCCTGTTGCTGAGTTTATCAGCCGGAGCTAATGCCGCAACCTTACTCCCATCGGGCAATGCGATTACCGACGGACAAGCGATCTTGCGGTATGCACTCCCGATCGACAATAAACCAGTCCGGGATCTTCAGAACAGTTTGGAAGATATTTCTAATCATCTGCGCGGGAAGCAGTGGAGTACGATTAGCAGCGATGTCAAGAAAGCGGCAGTAGTGTTGAAAACCAAGCAAGCTGATATCCTCAAAGGTGTCCCAGCAGAGCAGCAAGCTCAAGCACAGACACTGATTAATGAAATCCAAACTAGTGTAGATGCTTTGGCAGTATCGACAGAGGCTAGAGACAAACCCCAAGTCCAAGCCGAACGCGCTCAGGCTCTGGCGAAAATCGGTGTACTCGAAGCATCAATGGTGACAGGTTTTCCCTACACTGTGCCAGCAGAGTATAGCAACTTACCACAGCTCCACGGTCGGGCAACGATCGCCCTCAAAACCACCAAAGGTGACATTAATCTCACTGTAGATGGCTACACAGCGCCAGTTACAGCAGGTAACTTCGTCGATCTCGTCCAACGGGGATTTTACAATAATCTTGCTTTCACCCGTGCCGAAAACGATTATGTCCTCCAAATTGGCGATCCACCCGGTGATGAAGTTGGCTTCATCGATCCCAAAACTAAAAAGTATCGCGCGATTCCACTAGAAATCATGGTCAAAGGCGACAAAGAGCCAATGTACGGAATTACGATGGAAGACGCAGGTAGATTTCGGGAAGAGCCAGTTTTACCGTTCTCATCCTATGGCGCGCTAGCGATGGCGCGTTCTGATGCCGATCCCAATGGTGGTTCGTCTCAATTCTTTTTCTTTTTATTTGAGCCAGAATTAACGCCAGCAGGACGCAATTTGCTTGACGGCAGATATACGGTATTTGGCTATGTAACATCAGGGCAAGAAGTCCTTGGACAGCTCAAAGCCGATGACAAAATTGAGTCTGCCAAGGTGATTGAAGGCGCAGATTTGTTAAAAGCTTGAAAAAAGGGAGGAGTCAATCATTGAACTTTGATGATTGACTCCCGCACTCTAAACCAAACCACCATGTATGTTTTGTGAAAATTACACTAAAATTAGCATCCTCTCAAATACACATGGCAATAGCTTAACCTTTCTAGCGATCGCCAAAAAGGTTAAAAGGTAACTAAAAAGTCATGATTCAAAAGATATAGACTGTGCTTTTTTAAGGTGAGTTTCTCCTCACGGAGAGACTCCGCCAACGGTAGGCTAACGCCAACGCCAACCCTACTGGGAACGAGAGCTATCTACTCAAGCGGCTACTGTGTAGGCGATCAGCTGTCCGATCCGCTGCCTGAGAGTATCTAGACTGGTGCGTTCGACGGCAGAAATAAAGACTGCGTTAGGAAATTCTTCCGCCGCAGTAGCTAATCGCTCACTATCTACTCGATCGATCTTATTAAACACGATCAGCGAGGGGCCGGGAGCGATCGGCATATCACTCAGAATTCCCATCACGGAACGGATATGGCTGTGCCATGCTGGATGAGAGAGATCAATCAGATGGATCAGTGCGTCAGCCTCCGTGACTTCCTCCAAGGTGGCGCGGAAGGCATCCATTAGCGGTGGTGGCAGCTCATGAATGAACCCAACATTATCGGTTAGCAAGATTTGGCTTAAGTCGCCCTCGTTACTCGCAGGTACCTGAAAACGACGAGTCGTCGGATCGAGCGTTGCAAATAACTGATCCGCAATATAAACTTCGGCGTTAGTAAGAATATTCAGCAGCGTGGATTTACCCGCATTGGTATAACCAACGAGGGCAACCGAGGGGACATCATGGTGCTGCCGCTGGAGCCGCAGCCGCGTCCGATGCGCTTGGAGCTGGTTCACGTCTTGCTGGAGCCGCGAAATCCGCTTTTGAATCGTCCGGCGTTCGGTTTCCAGTTTAGTCTCTCCGGGACCTCTGGTGCCGATACCACCACCTTGGCGGGACATGGCGCGACCCCGCCCAGTCAGACGCGGTAGCATGTACTCTAGTTGGGCTAGCTCGACTTGGAGCTTACCTGCTCCAGATTGTGCGCGCTGAGCGAAGATATCTAAGATTACCTCAGTTCGATCGACCACGCGGATACCAGTTTGAGTTTCGAGGTTGCGGGATTGACTGGGTGAGAGATTGCAGTCAAAGACGATCAGATTCGCACCAATTTTTTGAGCAGCGAGGGCGATCTCTTGAATTTTCCCTTCACCGATAACGGTTTGAGGATGAACACGAGATCTTTTCTGCTGGATAGTTTCGAGTACTTCACCCCCAGCAGTCTCGACTAATTTGATAATCTCTTCTAACCCGTCTGTAAAGCGTTGAGTAGTCACTGAGTCAGTTTTGACCCCAACTAATATTACTCGATCGGTATCATCAGCAACGTTCTGATTAGCAACATCTCGTGCATACTCACTCTCAATTCCATCAACCAGATCCAAAAAATCCTGGTCGCTGAGATCGTCTAGAGTTAAC
>JANNDQ010000764.1:0-2960 GCA_031387965.1 Chamaesiphon sp. OTE_75_metabat_567 | reverse complement strand
CAGATCTGTAATTGCGATCGAACATGCTGAAACAATGGCAGAAGGAGCCGCAAATGCCCTGCTCAAAACGCTAGAAGAACCAGGAGTAGCTACTATTATCACGATCGCTTCGAGCGTAGAATCGCTATTACCGACGATCGTTTCCCGCTGTCAGCTGGTGCCGTTTCAAAGACTCGATCGATCTTTGATGACTGAGATTTTAACCAAGCTCGGACAAGTAGAAATCTTAAATCGACCAGAAATATTGGGACTAGCTCAGGGTAGTCCTGGTACGGCGATTTCGATCTGGGAGCAGTTTCAGGCGTTGCCAGTGGACTTACTAGATAGTTTGACTACATTACCCCTAAATCGCCGTCAAGGGCTGGAATTAGCCGCTCAGATCGATCGAGAGCTAGACTCATCAGAGCAACTGTGGCTAGTAGACTATCTTCAATATACTTACTGGCATCGTCACCGGATTCCACAGATAATAGAAATACTAGAGCAGACTCGATCGCAGTTGCTTGCTTATGTTCAGCCCCGTTTAGTTTGGGAATGTACACTCCTAAAAATCGGGATGGTTTGAGTCATCTTAGTTCAAAGTTCAAAATTTATTTATTAGCATATATATCCCCATGTCTGGACGTTATTTTGTGAATAGCCTACTAGCAATTTGTCTAAGTGTCATCTGCTGGATTAACTTTGTCCCAACAGCACAAGCGATGGGTGGTAAATTACCCACACTAAACCAGCCAGCACCTAATTTTACATTGCCAACTAATACCGGAACAGGACAAGTTTCCCTTGCTGACTATGCTGGAAAATGGATAGTCTTGTATTTTTATCCCAAAGATTTTACATCTGGTTGCACATTAGAAGCGCGGAGATTTCAACAGGATATTACTAAATATCAACAGCATCAGACGGAGATTGTCGGAGTGAGCGCTGATTCGATCGATTCTCATGCTGAATTTTGTGATTCGGAAGGATTGAAATTCCCGCTTTTAGCTGATACAGATGGCAAGGTGAGTAAAGCCTACGGTTCGTGGATGGGTATTTACTCGATGCGGCATAGTTTTATCATCGATCCACAAGGAGTTTTGCGGGCTACTTTTACTGATGTCAATCCTACGGCTCACAGCACAGAAGTATTAGCCGAACTGGATAGACTTCAACTTGTTAAAATTTAGCTAATTCGACAATGGCAATCCCAAAAACTAGTGCTGCTACAAACCCGACTGCCTTGTCGTTTTTCCAAAAAGTCGGGTTTGTGTCCTAACCAGCATGGCGATTAGCATCTACCAACCCCGATCGATCCAAGACAAACAGCTGAGAACAGAGATGAAAACATCCAAAATTCAGCTGGAAAGCTGAATAAATAACAGAAACAGCCAAATGCCTGAAGAAGATCGATCGACCGATAAGTTAGTATTTGAAATAGTCAAGAGATCGAGATTATTTCTAGTGTAGTGCTGAGCTAGAACTCAGCGTTCCAAATTATATCAGTCATACCATCAAGCAATAGCTAATTTGTAGTTATTACCGCTAATATTCAAAGTTTTTAGATGTGTCGATACATACAATTTTACATTAACTGATTAGGAGAAAAATTTTCATGGGAAGGATCTTTGTCTGTGCGATCTATGGCAGTAATGATGGTGCTGCTGGAGATTCTGAAACGATCGGCAGCGCACCTAATGAAGCTAAAGAAATGGTGTTTTTGCGGGACTCGATCGTCCCAGAATTGCGTAATCGGGGCTTTGAAGTATTAGCTGTACCTGACGCTGACAATCCTAGAATCAGTATCGAATGGATCGACAAACGGGCAAAGCCAGGCGACATTGCCTTGGGGATTCATGCTGATGCTTACGCTCATTCCCAAACAAAAGGAGTCAGCACTTTCTATATTGCCAAAAATGGTGAGCGCAAAAATCACGCTCAGATGCTGCTGTTGTCTTTCTCCAGTAGAGTACCAGATCTACCCAGTCGCGGTGCCAAGCCAGATACAGCAACAGGAACAGGTAGCTTGGCTTTTTGTAGGCGGTTGTCGATTCCATCACTATTGATGGAAATTGGGTTTAGGATCGACAGCGATGATCGACAGAAAATTCAAGCTTATTGGCGAGAAATTGCCCTGGGTATTGCTGATGGTTTAGTGCCTTGGAGTCGCGATGTCCAGATGCAAGTCACTGGTAATAGCCATACTGTGCCAGTCCAGCTCAAAGTTAATGACGAGCCATATCCCGAACGCGGCATCGCGATCAATGGCAATGTGTATATTCCGATCGATCTCGCCGATAGATTGGGTGTCAATCTTGCTCTCAATCCCCAGATGCGGCGGATTCGTTACCGTGGAGTAGTGTACCTCAAAGCGATCGAACTCCGCGATCTGAATATTTCGATCGTCTCAGAAATCGGCAAGACTTATAATATCCGCTCCCAACATCTGTTTAGTCCCGATGAGTTCGATCGAATTATGCATCAGGGATACACCACTTCAACCCACCTTGACGAGTTTCTCACTGCCAATCATCCTGATGTCCTTGAAAAATTCCCCGATCTGACCCAAATTTATATTGAGGAAGCCAGAGCCGAAGGAATCAATCACGATCTAGCCTTTGCTCAAATGTGCCTAGAAACTCGATTCCTGACCTTTGGCGGTGCCATCCTGCCAGAATTTAATAATTTTGCTAGTTTGGGTGATCGGCACGCTGAGTGGGCGAAATTTGCAAATATCCGCTTAGGTATCCGTGCGCACATCCAACAGCTCAAGGCTTATGCCAGTATAGATTTATTGGTACAAGAGTGTGTTGCACCTAGATTTGAACTTGTCAAACGCGGGATTGCCCCGACGATGCGCCAGTTGAATGGGAGATGGTCAGCAGATGCTCAGTATACGATCAAAATTTCCGCAGTACTACGCCGTTTGTATGAGACGGCAGGCATCTTCTAGGCTGGTTTGCAGTAGCTGAAACTCTTTC
>JANNDQ010000763.1:0-2394 GCA_031387965.1 Chamaesiphon sp. OTE_75_metabat_567 | reverse complement strand
TGCCAAAGCTGTTGCGGGTGAAGCAGGTGTGCCATTTTTTAGTATGTCTGGCTCAGAATTTGTCGAGCTGTATGTCGGTGTGGGTGCATCGCGAGTTCGAGATTTATTTGCCAAAGCCAAGCGTCAGGCTCCCTGTATCATTTTTATCGATGAGCTAGATGCGATCGGCAAATCCCGTGGTAATGGCATGAATCCCAGTGGTGGTAACGATGAGCGGGAACAGACTCTCAACCAGCTACTTACCGAGATGGATGGCTTTGATGGTAATACCGGAGTAATCCTGATTGCCGCCACAAATCGCCCTGAAGTGCTTGATCCAGCTTTACGTCGTCCAGGTCGATTCGATCGACAGGTAGTGGTTGACAGACCAGATCGATCGGGTAGAGCGCAGATTCTCGCTGTTCATGCTAACAATGTGAGATTGGGCGAGGATGTCGATTTAGAATTATTGGCAACACGCACTGCTGGCTTGACGGGGGCGGACTTAGCGAACCTAGTCAATGAAGCGGCGCTGATGGCAGCGCGAAATAATCGCCAAGCGGTGTTGATGGCTGACTTTGAGCTAGCCTTCGAGCGGGTATTAGTGGGGTTGGAGAAAAAATCGCGGGTGCTGAACTCGATCGAGCGGCAAACAGTCGCCTATCATGAGGTAGGACATGCTCTTGTCGGTGCATTGATGACTGGACGGGGTAAAGTTGAGAAGATCTCGATCGTACCGCGTGGAGTCGGTGCGCTGGGCTACACGCTCCAAATGCCTGAGGAAGATCGCTATCTGATGATGGAAGATGAAATTCGTGGTCAGATTGCTACCCTCTTAGGCGGGCGGGCTGCGGAATCTTTGGTGTTCGACAAGGTATCTACAGGTGCTAGCGATGATATCCAAAAAGCAACCAGTCTTGCTGAAAAAGCAATTACGATCTATGGTATGAGCAGCTTAGGACCAATTGCCTTTGCTGGCAACCAGTCACAGTTTCTCGATGGCGATAGCCATACTCGTCGAGCTGTGAGTGGTGATGTTTCAGCCGAAATTGATCGATTGATCAAAGAAACGATCCACGGCGCAAGTGGTATGGCAAGAACTATTCTCGATCAAAATCGCGAACTATTAGAATCA
The DNA here is from genome assembly GCA_031387965.1 of Chamaesiphon sp. OTE_75_metabat_567. Lineage (GTDB taxonomy): Bacteria > Cyanobacteriota > Cyanobacteriia > Cyanobacteriales > Chamaesiphonaceae > Chamaesiphon. The sequence continues at coordinate 1,280 of JANNDQ010000763.1, read as the reverse complement.
ACTACCCAGATTTTACTCGATCGAGAAGTTCTCGAAGGTGAGGCTCTTCGCGCCATCCTCACCCAAGTTCAAGCACCTGCGGGGTTAGCTGACTGGCTACACACTGGTAACCCTGGGTAGGTTAAGTCACCATTCACAGCGAATGCTACCACTAGCATTCGCTGTCGATTTATCACAGAAAAATAGTTATTAACAGCCAGCAGAGAGAATCTCATCAGCCGTTAAATTTAGCAATGTGTCCTGAAATTTTAACTTATCATTACCCCGATAAATTTGCTCTTGATACCCTGTAGCTGTCAATGTTAAAACCATAATTTCTTTCACCTGTGGATCGACAATCCAATACGCTGGAATATCTCGATCTTGGTATTGGATTCGCTTGGCAATATAATCTCTATCTCGTTGCAAATTGCCAGGGCTGACTACTTCTACAACTAAATCTGGCGGTGCCATTTGTAATCTAATAGTATTGCGTGCTCGCAATTGTTCAATATGTTCTGTTTTAATAATCGTTAAATCGGGATAACGATTGCGGGGTTCGCCATTGACTTCTAGCTCTAGCCCATGTCCTCGCGATCGTAAATGACCAACTATCGGTAGGAAAAAAGAAAATAGAAAATTAGCAATCCCAATATTGAATCCTGATTCTGGTGGCACTTGAACTAATTCTCCATTGAATAATTCATACAACCGATTATTGTCGTCGGTGTAGTCTAAATAGTCCTCAAAAGATTCAAATCGAGGATGTGTTGCTACTACTATTGATAAATTCATCAAAGCGATACTCCTGCATAGCGAGGACTGAGCATATTGTATCAATTCGAGCATCAATTTGGCGAAATATCTATGTGTGTTGGTCAATAGAGTTCAACGCATGACACTAACAGGCTCGATCGACCTACAATGATAATTATCCCATCCAGTTCGCGGACATCGCTAGGAACTAAATGGGAATTATTGTGTTTGTTGGGAATTCACTACGATCTAAGTAATCTTAGTCTGGGATACCTTATTTCCTAAAGCCTAAAGCCTAAACCACTACCTCCCAGTACTAAGCACAACTTTATGACTATTTTCACGTTGCAATCAGTTAAGAAAGACTTTGGAATTAAAGAGATTCTCAAAGGTGGCTCGTTTAGCTTAGATGCGACGGACAAAGTTGGTTTAATCGGTATGAATGGATCGGGAAAATCAACGTTATTAAAGATGATAGCTGGTCTGGAACCGATCGATGGTGGTCAGATTTTACTCAATCCTGGAGTCCGCACCATCTATCTGCC
>JANNDQ010000664.1:0-2167 GCA_031387965.1 Chamaesiphon sp. OTE_75_metabat_567 | reverse complement strand
GGGTATTAGCGTTATCGACTCTTCGATGGATCTGTAGGGGTAGGTTCATGCAATCTAATATCGATGCTATATTTAATCTTAAACAAAACCTACCCTCCCTCACCAGAAGATCTCAACTGGGCTAGTTAGATTTATCCGTTCCGCGCGAGTTCCTACGGGATTGGGATGGTGAATAGACACAGAGTAAATGCTTCTGTCCATTCGACGACTGCGCCGTATGTATCCCCGGTATGTCCGCCCAACTTTCGATGGAAATAGTAGCCAACTAGGACGGAGATGCCACAGCTAGCCATAAATTTCCAGCCAATTGCTAACCACTCTTGAGGCTGAAGGTAAATTTGGCAACCAGTGACGGCAAGCAGCGCGCTCAGCCCCAAGCAGATATCTTGAGGTAGTTCGATCCCTTGGCGATGAAATGCGCCTTTACCTTGAATTTTCAGATACGGATACAACGCAATTGCTAGGACTTGTCCCCAGCGACTCCAACCAGCAACCAATGGTAAGATCCAGATTCGATCGCGAGTAATGGCTGCGAGAGCACAAGTTTTGAGTAAGATAATAACTACGGCAACCATTGCCCCAAAAGCACCTGTCACACTATCCGTCATCACTGTCAATCTGCGATCTGGATCTTGAACTGCTAAACCGTCGGCAGTATCCATCGCACCATCTAGATGCAATCCACCCGTCCACCAGATCCAGAGCACCACAATCAGCCCCGATCGAGTTAAGATGGGCATTCCTAGCTGCTCTAAACCCAGATCGACTAAACCTAGTCCTCCCCCTAGTCCCAGTCCGATTAGAGGTGCCCACCGAGCGATTCTGGCAAAATCCAACTCAAACTTAGTCGGGATCGGGCAGCAAGTATAGAATGCTAGGGCCGCGAGGAGCGAGTTGAAATTGTTGAGGAGTGGCACGAATATTTAATGAAAACAAAAAAACAATTTGGACAGCACTGGTTGCGAAACGAGCAAGTACTCGATCGGATCATAACAGCAGCCAAGATTACTTCGACCGATCGGATCTTAGAAATTGGGCCAGGAACGGGCATTCTCACCCGCCGACTGATTCCGGCGGCGAGTACGGTGGTAGCGGTAGAGATCGATCGAGATTTGTGTGCTTTATTGGTTAAAAAGTTAGGTAATGTTGATAATTTTTTACTGTTAGAAAATGATTTCCTCAGCCTGGATGTAGATAGTGTTTTAAATGATTTTCCTAAGTTTCAACATGCAAATAAAGTAGTTGCCAATATTCCCTATAATATTACTGGCCCGATTCTAGAAAAGCTGTTGGGAAATATTATCCATCCAGCCGAGCAGCCCTTTGATTCGATCGTGTTATTAGTCCAGAAGGAAGTTGGTGACAGGCTATACGCCAAACCTAGTACTAAAGCCTTCGGAGCACTATCAATTCGGGTTCAATATTTAGCTCACTGTGAGTTAATTTGTCCTGTCCCAGCGCGGGACTTTTCCCCACCACCAAAAGTGGATTCGGCGGTAATTAGAATTACACCTAGAAAGTTAAAACTCATTCCAACTAGCCCCAAGTTATTAGATAATTTAGTCAGATTAGGTTTCAGCACACGTCGGAAGATGCTCCGAAATAATCTCCAGAGTGCGATCGATCGAGAAGCACTGACGGAGCTACTAATATCAATGAATATTAATACCGAAGCACGGGCTGAAGATCTCAGTGTTGAACAATGGATTCATTTATCAAATTTGGTAGCTAGTTTCAATCATTCGATAGTTAGTTGTTGAGATTTAAGTGCTAAACCAGTAGCTTGATCGAATAAATGAATTTTATCAGTAGCTACCGACAGCCATACTTCTTCACCAATTTTCACTGATTTATCTGGTGAAACTCTCACCTGGAGCAGCAGATCTGACTGCTCTAAATCTTGGATTTTGACCGTGATATAAGTATCGTTACCCAATGCTTCGACAGCCTCAACTATCCCATGAAAATTCTTGGTTGCGGGCAATCCTAACGTTAGATGTTCGGGACGAATACCTAATACCAGGGATTTACTCGCATACTCATTTAGGAATGTCTGCCATCCTTCCGACAGCGTAACTCGAAATTGTTTATTCTCGATCGACAGTGGTAATTTCACCTGTACTGGAACCAAATTCATTGGCGGTGAACCAATAAATTGAGCCACAAA
>JANNDQ010000337.1:0-13524 GCA_031387965.1 Chamaesiphon sp. OTE_75_metabat_567 | reverse complement strand
TCGGGTCACCCGCCCAGTTGACAGTGTAGCGCACCAAGCAGCTTGCTCAGATCCAATTCTAGAATTCAAAGTCCCCCTTTTTAAGGGGGATTTAGGGGGATTCTGTACAATCTAAGGTAGATACTTTGTAGGGTGGGCACTGCCCACCATCAGGGTTTCAGATGATTACAGTATTAAAAATAATTATGCCGACCTACTTACAAGTTATTCAACTGGTAATAAAGACACAATCTTATAGGAACGCTTACCCCAATAGGTGCCAGGTGCAAAGCTAGCTTCTTTGACTCCAGTACTAGATTGAGAGCCGATGAATTTTTTACCACCCACGTCAGTGATAATTCCGACATGTGCGGAGATACCCCTAAGAGCAGGAAAGACAATCAGATCGCCGACTAATGGAGATTTCGTGGGAGCAAAGGTTGAATCGCGGAGGTATTCATCCGCCATCCGGTAATCATAGCCCTCAAAGATTTGATTAAATACGGCATAAACAAAGTGGGAACAATCAATTCCCTTGCGATCTTTACCCCCATAGCGATAGCGGGTGCCGCTCCAAGATTTAGCCTCGGTGACGATAGTATTGAGATCCTGCGGTGTCAATTCATATTCGGGGTCTTTGGTAGCAGTTGCAGGTAGGACAGTGGCACAGAAAACTAAGGTACAGACTAGAATTTTTCGGTACATAAAAAAATATCGCGGGTGGCGAATGTACTTCCCCGATCGGGCGGATAATGGATAATCTCTAGACTTAATGCTGAAAAAATTTTGACGGGATCATAAAATTACGGTTCCGCCTACCCAGTCATCAAGTCGGTATCAAACTGACTCACTCCTACAGTTAAATTACCCAAATTGAGGACTGGATCGATCGAGTAGTAAGTTTAATTAATCCAAGTTGTTACCTACACTCTCAGCGGTTAAAACCGCTGCTTGTAGTGCAAAGTCCGCCTACGCGGACTAAATTTCTTAGTCCACGTAGCGACGCGCGTTCTGGAGGTTTCCTCCAGGTCGAGTGCGTCAAGACAGGCGGACTTCGTATTATTAGCGGCGACTTTAGTCGCACGCATGTTTAAATTAATTACCACTTGGAAACTGCCAAACAACCTTTGACATACCACCGCCAGGGCAGTTCTACGCCCTGTGTCAAGCCGATGCGGGTAGTTTGGATTAGTTCGACAGTACCCGTATCTAGTCGAGATTGCCAGTCTGGAGTGCGATGTTCCAGCCACAGCGCCTGTCCAGTGACTAGCTTGGTACCATAGAGATCGAGGTCGATTTGCAGCGCTCGACAGAGCTTTCCTGGCCCTGCGGCGGCTTTGATTGCCTGCTCCTTGGGTTTGAGTGGAATAGTATTAATAGTGTCTTGATCTAGCTCTAGTGCCCGAATCAGCACTGCACTTGGTTCCCCAGATCGATCGGTAACAATATTGACACAATGATAGATCCCATAAATCAAGTACACATAAACATATCCGGGCGCACCAAACATAATCTGATTTCGCTTAGTTTGCTTGCGATAGGCATGACAGGCTGGATCTCCCGACTGGTAGGCTTCTGTCTCGACAATGATCCCGCGCAACTGCCTACCATCGGGCAGTTGACGCACTAATGTACAGCCGATTAGCTCTGGTGCTATGCTTACAGCTGATCGATTAAACCACTCTGAGTCAATCACTTCTGCCATCAATATTTGAGTAATTTAACTTTTGGTAAGTGGCTGGACATATTTAGAGTGACAATTCAATCGGGCAGGATGACTTGATCGATAAAATGAATAATACCATTACTAGCAGACTTGTCTGTTGATGATACCCAGGAATTACCAATCCGAATGCCATCACTCAAGTTAATGGTGATGGACGATCCATCGATCGCAGTTACAACAACTTGGCGGTTATCTGTCGGACACATTTTCAAGAGATCTCGATATTCAAACTTACCAGGAATTAGATGAGCGCTGATAATTCTTGTTAGTCGATCGATATCATCTGTCAGAACTCGTAAATTTACTGGTGACAATTGGGCAAACGCCAAATTGCTAGGCACAAAGACAGTGAGAGTGGTACTATCTGCTAAAACTTGATCAAGATTTGTAATTTTGATTGCATTAATAAAAATCGAAATTTCTCTAATGTTGGAAATAGTATTAAAAATATTAGCCATAAGGTGCTATCAATCGCGACGATCAAAAAATAAAACTACCGATTTAATTAATCTAATTAGTGCTACATAACTACTCGATCAATCGGGTAAATGATGCCATTGTCGGCTACTATATCTACCGACAAAATCCTCGCCTTACCAATCTTGATGCCATCATTGAGATCGATATCCAGCCGCGATCCATTGATTGAGGTTTTAGCGATCTTTCTGGTACCTAAATCGTAAGCACTAATAATGTCTGAGTGCCTTAACTTCCCATCGACAATATGTGCTCTCAAGATCTTGGTCAATAGCGGGAGATCTTGTGATATATTCTGTAATATAAGCTTTGGTAAGCTAGTGAAGGCTCGATTATTAGGTGCAAATATCGTATAGTCACCTGCGCTCTTGAGCACTCGATCGAGATCTGTCATCTGAATCGCTGTCACAAAAATCTCAAGTTCTTTCGTATTTAGCAGTGTATTGAAAACGTCAGTCATGGCAATGTCGTTGTCTCATGGGTAGTGCTTGATGATCCTATGACGAGACAATTGGTACTGACAAGGTATACAGCTGGGTTTATGCTAGATTTATATCAAGGTGTATATATTAATCGTTTAGAGCGTTTATATCTAGTTATCAAAAAATAATATTACTGGTGAGATATGCGTATGTCAAAACCTTTTGTAGAGCCTAAATGGTTGGTTGGAATATTTTGTGGACTAATTTTTATCTTAGAGATATTTGCACCGATTGAATATGTATTTGGGCACCTCTATATTATTCCGATCTTACTGGTTGCTTGTGAACTAACTAGCTCCAATGTCTCAACCTCATCGATATTATCAGCAACTTCGATCGTCACCAGAATATCTGTATTTCTCACCTCGATCGATCTAGTACTTTCAGGGGTAATTAATTACGGCTTCTCAAATATTGTCGAGTTTCCGATCCCAGTCTTAGTAAATAGATTAAATGCAGTACTAGTTTTACTTATAGCTAATTGGTTGATTCAATCTAGCCTCAAATATATGGACAAAATATTTTTACAGAAAGAAGAGATTAACTATCAGCGGACAGAACTTGCCGCACAAATTCAGCTTGATAAAATTCACCAGAATTTTGTTTACACACTCACCCACGATCTCAAGACTCCGCTATTGGGAGCAATTCAGACCATAAAATCCTTTCAAACAGGAATGTTTGGATTGATTAATGATCATCAAGCTCAGGTACTGGATATTATGTCTCGATCGCAACAAAGATCGTTGCAACTAGTCGAAACTTTACTTGATGTCTACCGCAATGATGCTGAAGAATTGATATTATACCGCCAATCAATTGACTTAGAGTCGATTGCCAAAGAAGCGATTGATATTGTGATAAGTTTAGAAGTAGAACGTCAAATTAAGTTTAATTTGAAATGTTTTGAAATGCCAAATAGACAGCCAGAGATTACTGGAGATCGGCTACAGTTGAGCCGAGTATTTACTAATCTATTGACTAATGCCGTCGATCACTCACCTCGCGGTGGACAGATCGATGTTATCATTCGCTATGAGGATTATCAGTGTATTGTTGAAGTTTTAGATCGAGGACAAGGTATATCATCCAGCGATTTACCCTTTTTATTTGATCGATTTTATCAAGCCCAAAAAAAATTAAAAGGATTTGGACTGGGGCTACATTTGTCGCGCCAAATAATTGAAGCACACAGAGGGGAGATTTGGGCAGAGTCCATATTACCCGCAGGTGCTAAATTTTGTTTCAGTTTACCCACGGAAGATTAATTGATGTCGAAGTTGTTAAAAATACTGTTAGTTGAAGACGATCGACTATTTCGGCTCGGATTGACTACTTGTCTGCAACGAGAACCAATCATCGACTTAGTTGTAGAAGTAGGCGATGGTGAAACTGCCCTCGACTTAGCCGCACAACAAAAATTCGATCTAGTTATCCTCGATCTAGTTTTACCTGGGCTAGATGGAATTGAAACTTGTAGTCAATTTCAAAAATATCATCCTGAGTTACCTGTCTTAATTTTAACCTCTCATCCAGATAAAACCCTCGTATTAAGACTAATTGAAGCTGGTGCAAAAGGGTATTGTATGAAGGGAATAGATGAGCGAAAATTAGTCCTAGCAATTGAATCGATCGCCGCAGGTGCAACTTGGTGGGATGTTAATGCTAGTCATCAAATCTATGACGCTATTAAACAATCTGAGCACTCTGAGCACTCTTCACTATTTGTGGATGAGTTTCGCTTAACTAAGCGAGAATTGGAAGTGTTGACTTTGATTGCTAATGGCAGAAGTAATCAACAGATTTCTGAGGTTCTATTTATTGCCGCTGGCACGGTTCGAGTTCATGTTCATACTATTTTACACAAGCTAAATGTTAGCGATCGCACTCAGGCGGCTATTTTTGCGCTCCAACAGAACTTAATTATCTAAGCAATTTTGACTGGATACAAATTTTTGTTACAGTTTGGGATATTTTATGATAATTGGTACAGACCGATCTTTATTCTTGACTGTTAATAGACAACTTTTTAATTAACTTTTGAATCCAGTGAGGTGGCAATCGATGCCTTATATCAATAATGATGGTGACAGTAGGTTGAATAACTTTCCAACCGAACCAAAAATGTATGTGGATGAATCTACTCCCGCAGCTGGAGCTAAAAACTATCTAATTATCAGCGTCGTGGGTGTCGTATTAGTCGCTGGATTGATGTTTGTGGCAATGGCAGTATCTTAAATTTAGAAGCTACACCCTAACTTTCCCCAGATGGCAGTCATTGAGCCAGATTCTGATTGCTTCACCAACCACTGTTCTACTACTTTCGGTTGGTGGAGTTACCGCCGTGCCAGCTCCTGGAGAGCCACCAGTGCGAACATAAATATTCACCAATCGCCAGCCTAGACTAGTCTTCGCGAGAAATAGCCAGTGAAACTGTTGCAGCTGAGCCGATTGAAGCCCTGTGTATTGGCGTTCCAAAGTACTGATAAATACCTGTGTTGGTGCAGATTGGGGAAATCGAAGTGGATATTCTCGACTAACTGTATCAATTGGTTGCAATTCGGGCACACTAGCAGTAACAACTGAACTATACGTCCGATCTGTTCGGCTCCGGCGCTGTTGAATCAGGCGATTGGCATATCCAGGTAGATCTCTGACTAATAAATCTGTGAGACTTTCAACTTTTGCTGGACACATATTCGGTGCTGATGCCACAACGGGAATAACTGATTGGTGCGTTCGCTCTGCGGAGCTATCAGCACAGTGATGATTGATCGTTAGGGCACAGGCAAGAAGGTAATTCACATTTAGAATCAAAAATAATCACTCCTCATCCAGCATAAGTATAAAACATGGAAATTGGCATCCCCACCGAAACCAAAGACCAAGAATTTCGAGTTGGATTGACTCCAAGTATCGTGCGGACATTAATCGATCGCGGACACCAAGTATACATCGAAACTAACGCTGGATTGGGGTCTAGTTTCTCAGATGCTCAGTATATCCAAGCTGGAGCCACAATCGTACCGACAGCCGCCGCCGCTTGGGATCGGGAAATGGTAGTCAAAGTAAAAGAACCGCTGAGTTCGGAATATTCATACCTCCAAAAAAACCAAATCCTCTTTACCTACTTGCACCTCGCCGCTAATCGCCCCCTCACCGAACGACTAATCGATAGTGGAGTCACGGCGATCGCCTATGAGACAGTAGAATTAGCAGATGGAAAACTCCCCCTGCTTGCGCCGATGAGCATCATCGCGGGGAGATTATCAGTTCAATTTGGGGCGAGATTTCTCGAAAAACAACAGGGCGGCGGCGGTGTTCTCCTCGGCGGTGTGCCCGGTGTACAGCCTGGAAAAGTTGCGATCCTCGGTGGCGGAGTCGTTGGTACAGAAGCCGCGCGGATTGCCGTCGGAATGGGCGCACAGGTGACGATCCTGGACGTAAATATCGATCGATTGAACTATCTTGAAACTATCTTTGGTGCGCGGGTTACTTATCTCTACAGCAACGCCGCAAATGTCGAAGCTGCCGTCCGAACTGCCGATCTAGTCATCGGTGCCGTGCTAATCTTGGGCAAACGTGCGCCGATTTTAGTCTCTAAGGCGTTGGTAGGGGAGATGAAACCAGGTGCCGTGATTGTAGATGTCGCTGTCGATCAAGGTGGCTGCATCGAGACGGTACATCCCACCTCTCACACCCACCCCGTGTATCTGGAGTCGGGAGTCGTACACTACGGTGTCCCAAATATGCCCGGAGCTGTACCCTGGACGGCAACTCAAGCCCTCAATAATAGTACCGCACCCTATATCGTCAAGTTAGCCGATCGCGGCGAAGCTGCCCTCACAGCCGATCTAAACCTTGCGAAGGGAGTGAATATTCGATCGGGCAAAATCATCCATCCGGCAGTACAATCGGTTTTTCCCGATTTGTGTCACTGAAGAATCATCGATCGTTAATTTTGACTCAACCACTGCTCTAGGCTAGCGAGCGAGGAAAAAGCAAAGAAGGGGTAAACCAGGTAGTCTGGAAGTACCAATTAACCAACTAACCTGGATCGCCTTATGCCTGGTGTAGAAGAACTATTTTGCTCCGTCCACGTTACTTAGTTTAAAATTGCGGACTGGCTGAATGGGTATTTTAGTCTGTGGACTTATAGTCCGCAAAAGTGTCATCCTTAATGTCATGGAATTAGGAGAACTTCAGACATTGGGCAATCGTATTAGACGACAGCGAAAGACCCTTAATCTAACGCAAGAAGAACTTGCTGCCAAAGCAGATATCGATCGTTCATACATCGGTGGTGTCGAGCGAGGTGAACGCAATGTTACTTTTGTAATGCTTTGTAAGATCTGCGCTGCACTGGAATGTGATGTTGCGGCACTAACGTATGGATTACCGGAGCTATCACAATGAAATGGTTGCGTACTCTTGTTGTCTTTGATAAAGGTAACATTATTACCTCTAACGATTGGGCAGTTTTGCATGAAAGCTACGTCAGAGCTATTGCCAGTATCGATCATCCGAATGGTTCTGGAATCCTACGCCTGCGTAGAAAAGTTAAAAAAGACAATAATCAATGGTAACGCAACGGTGTTGTTTATTTACGTACACGATTTCTTGACCACATGATCGAGGTAGAAAATTGGTAACCAGAAGGCCTTGTCAATTTAGCACGGGATCGAGACCAGCCGACTATTATCCTTTATCCATCACTAGAAAAATACCGCGAACCGATTACATCAGATTTTGGTGGCTTTGATTTCGTAACAACAACTGATGGAGGGAAGCACATTGCCATTGAATGGGAGACAGGCAACATTTCATCATCACACCGTAGCCTCAACAAGTTAGCTATCGCTCTGGCAAATGGCATTATTGAGGTTGGGATATTAATCGTGCCGAGTCGAGCTTTGTATGAGCATCTAACAGACAGAATTGGAAATATTGGTGAGTTGTCAGGCTATCTGTCATTGTGGGAAGGTCTAAAATCTACGGTCGAACGGGGACTGCTTGCTATAACCATCGTCGAACATGACGAATTGACCGATGACCAGAGCTTTCCATATCTTCCTGTTGGAAATGACGGTCGTGCCCAGGCGAGCAAAACTAAGAAAGTGTAAATAGATCGTTTGTTGCAAATAAAGGAAGGGTACAGTTGCAGACATCGACATTTCCATGCTGGTTCGCAGGAATACGATAGTTTTTTGAGAGTGGTTTTCCTTCCTTTCGTCTTTGATTGAGGTCTGTTTCAGTAAATAAGGTGTTTTTGTTGGCATGAATAGTAGCAAGATGTGCCGCGTCCCCTTCTAGCGTATCGAACCGCTCGATAATTGCCGAACAATCTAATTCAATTCCGATCCAATGGCGTTCAGTTAGTTCCGCCGCTACATAGGTCGTTCCTGAGCCGCCGAAAGGATCTAACACTACAGATCCTGGATCGCTTGCTATAGATATAATGCGATCCATCAGCTTGAGTGCCAAGCCATTTTCTGCTCGTTTTTTGTATTTTGCGTGACGGACTGGTGGAATGTCTGTCCATACATCTGTAAGGCTAACCCCTTTCGGATTCATCTTGTCTTTATAACCACCGTAATCACGTAACTCGCCACCACAGTGGCGGCAGCATGAGATCGGCAGCCGATCTGGATGGAAGATTTTAGGCTTGTCACCTTTGATAAAATACAGCAAAGAATAATGGGATGGATAAAGACGCCCAGAAATAGGTAAGGAATATTTTATATCGACTGCGATCCAGTGCCGAAAAGTTAATTGTTTAGCGATATGGCCACCAAGCAGCAGATTCCATTTTGGTAAGTTCCACAGAAACAAAGCCCCACCAGGCTTGAGTAGGCGGATCGTCAAATCTAGCCATTCCTCACACCAAGCCAAATATTCTTGGGTAGTCTTCGCATCGTTTATTTTTGAGCTATAGTTTTTACCTAGATTAAAAGGCGGATCGGCAAAAGCGAGATCGACGCTCTCTGAGTCCAATGTTTTAAGGACTTTTAAACAGTCATCTTGATATAAAGTTCCGAGGGCTGTTTGCAAAATGGGTATCATGGTCATCATTATGACAGAAAAGGCTGTGCTTGGCAAATAGATATCCAAGATCGCCTCAAATTGATGGCGAGTATTTTCAATCTTAAAGATAGTCTCATACACCAGTTCATTCGTCGTCTTTCTTAAATAAATATTGACGATCGCGCATTCAGCCCCAGTCGAGATCGTGTAACCATTGTGTTAGGCTAAAACTAGCTTTTTCACACCACCTGATATGGCAATTGCGATCGACTTTGGCACTAGTAATACCGTGATTAGCCGCTGGAATGCTGCGACACAGACAGCCGAAACGGTGACATTGCCAGGATTATCCCTCGTGGGCGGGATGAATCCACCGCTGATTCCCAGTTTGGTGTATGTGGAAGACGGGGGTACCGAACAAGTCTTATTAGGTCAAATGGTACGCGATCGCGGGTTAGATCTCCAGAGTGATCCGCGTTATTTTCGGGGGTTCAAGCGGGGAATTGGGGCAAAAATTCAGGGCTTTTTACCGGAATTGGATGGCGTGTCGATGACTTTCGAGCGAGTGGGTGAGTTATTTTTGACGGGCATCATCAAGCAGTTGCAGCAGTCACTTGATGTTGGCGAATCCCTGGTACTGACAGTGCCCGTAGATAGTTTTGAAGTGTATCGGAACTGGTTGAGCGGAGTGTGCGATCTGCTCCCAGTTGAGCGGATTCGGCTGATTGATGAGCCGACAGCGGCGGCGTTGGGATACGGAATGGCAGCAGCGGAGACGTTGCTGGTAGTCGATTTTGGTGGGGGCACCCTAGATTTATCTCTGGTACAATTAACCAAGCAAGTCCAGCAGGGAAAATCGCCGATGGGCTTTTTTCTCAAGTGGGGGGACAAATCTCTAGAAACGGCAACTCAACCGCCCCAGTTAGCGCGGGTAATTGCCAAGGCAGGGCAAAATTTGGGCGGGACGGATATTGATAATTGGGTGGCGCAGGAATTGGCACAAGCTCAGGGGATCAGCGCCACGTCGCTGGTGATCCGGTTGGCGGAAAAGTTGAAAATTCAGCTATCGTTGCAAACTACAGCAACAGAAGTATATTTTGACGATCGCACTTTTGATAGTTATGAGTTTACGCTAACTCGCGATCGATTTGAGCAAATTTTAACAGCGCACCAATTTTTTGAGCGATTGGATGAATCGATGAGTCAGGTACTTCAACAAGCTAGAAGACAAGGAATCGAAACTGATGATATTAATGGGGTGTTATTAGTCGGCGGTACTGTCCAAATTCCCGCTGTCCAAACCTGGATTGAGCAGTATTTCGATCAGAGTAAATTACGCCAATCAAAACCATTTGAAGCGATCGCTTACGGTGCTTTACAATTACTAAGAGGGGTCGAGGTTCAAGATTTTCTCTACCATAGCTATGGCGTTCGGTATTGGGATAAACGGATTAATGCTCACAATTGGCACCCGATTATTCAATCTGGACAGGCTTATCCGATGTCTACCCCAGTGGAGTTAACCCTGGGTGCATCCCGTGAAAATCAGCCCAATATCGAATTAATTATTGGTGAATTGGGTGCCACAACTGGCGGCACCGAAGTTTATTTTGATGGTGATAGGTTGATTACTCGCTGTTTGACTGGCGGGGTGAAAGATGTCAAAACTTTAAACGATCGAGATGGCAGTCGCAGTATTGCTAAACTAACGCCAGCGGGTTATCCTGGTGTCGATCGAGTTAAGGTTAAGTTCAATGTTGATCGCGATCGACAGTTACGAATTAGTGTCGATGATTTACTCACAAATCAAACATTACTAGCCGATGGAATTGTTGCTCAATTAAGCTAATGTGAGCTTGGTTTTAGGATATTTACTCCGTTTAAATACCGCCAATCCTGATCAAATCATGAGCTAATTTTACACTTTGAAAGGGATAGCACTGCCCACCCTGCCGGATATTTGCTGCTATGGATTAACTTTTGTGCTGCGAATTTCTTGCCAGAGTCGATCGTACTCAACACTACTTGTGGAAGCTAGCGGATAGATAAATTCGCTCTTAGCTAAGATTGATTTTGCCGGAATAACTAGTGAATTTTCGCGAATATCTGGGAGAATCTCACTAGAATTCATCGTCGTCAAAAGTGGAGCCGTCGCCGATGTAAATAGCGAGATCTGATTACTAACTTTTGGTTCTAGACAATAATCGATCCACTGCTGAGCTAGCTTGATTCGATCTGGATCTACTTGTGCTCTAGGAATTGTCGGCTGTACCCAGAGATCTGCCGAAATTGCTGTCCCGGATTTGGGCACAATTACACCAATATTTGGATTCTTTTGCATCAGATCGATCGCATCCGATGACCAGCCCACACTTACCCAAGTATCACCCATTATTAGCGGTTGAAGATAGTCCTCAGCACTGTAGAATTTTACCTGCTGATGGATGTTTGCTAGTTCTGATTTGAGATTGGTAACTTGACTAAGATTAGCCTGATTATATGAATAGCCTAACTTTTTAAGCGTTAATCCAATCACTTCACGCGATCGATCTAAGAGCGAAATCCGTTGTTTTAACTTGGGATTCCACAGATCTGCCCAATCCTGTGGAGTGGAAATATTTGCCTCTGCTAATTTATCACGACGATAGATGATTACCGTCGTGCTCCAGCGGTATGGTACGCCCCAAATTTGTCCACTAGAAATACTATTACCGCGATCATCTCGTTGAGCTAATTCACGCCAGCGAGATTCTAGTTTACTCCAGTTTTTAAGACTATTAACTTCGATCGGCTGAATTAATTTTTCCTGAATTGCCATTGGGAGCCAAGCATCGCTCATACTGACCAAATTGGGAATATATGCAGCGGATTTAGCTGGAGGTATCAGGGGAATTTTAAATCCTTTTGCTGCCGCTTCGCCAGTTTTGCGCCACTCTCGCAGTTGCTCTAAGATCTCTGCAAATTGACCTTCTGAGGCTAGCTCTACCATCGATTCAATCGGCTGAATCGATTTAGTAAACTCGCCGGGTAGTTGGGATGGTAATGAGCTTTTGAGTGCCAACAACCGCAAAATTTGCGGGGTTTGAGCTTGGCAACTAGTTAAGCCACTCCCCAGCGCCAAAATACCGAGGGTGATCATAAAAGATCTACGTTGAATAATTAAAACCTAATCAAAAAGCTCGTTGAGCAATATCCTGACGATAGTACATCCCATCAAAAGTAATTAACCTTACGCCTTGATAGACACGATCGATCGCACTGGTAAAATCTGGGGCGATGCTAGTTACGCCCAATACTCTGCCACCATCGCTGACGACTCGGTTTTGCTTGAGTTGGGTACCCGCGTGAAAAACGATCGTCCCATCAGCATTTGCCGAATCAATCCCGGCAATTACCTTACCGCGTTCATAGTTCGCCGGATAACCTTGCGCTGCAATTGTCACACAAGTCGATACCGCAGGCTTCCATTCAATCGACGGCAAAGCTGCTAGTCGCTGTTCCACACAGGCTAGGAGTAAATCTACCAAGGGAGTTACTAATAGCGGCAGGATTGCCTGAGTTTCTGGATCACCAAATCTACAGTTAAATTCCAATACTTTTGGTTCACCATTGGGCGCAATCATCAAGCCTGCATAGAGTACTCCCCGATAGTCAATCCCCTTCCGCTTGAGCGTGGCGAGTGTTGGCTCTAGCACCTCATTCTGAATTCTTGTCATCAGCGCTGGAGTCCCAATCGGCGCTGGCGCATAGGCACCCATCCCGCCAGTATTAGCCCCTGTATCACCATCCCCAATTCGCTTGTGATCTTGGGCTGGTAAAAGAGCACGAATCGTCTTACCATCAGTCAGGGCAATCACTGACAGTTCTTGTCCGGTCAGGTACTCTTCAATCAGTAGCCTCCCATAATTCTGCGCAAATAGTAACTCGACAGCGGTGAGTGCTTCCTGGAGAGTTTCAGCGACAATCACACCTTTACCCGAAGCTAATCCGTCAGCTTTGACCACAATCGGCGCTCCTTGCTGCTCAATATATGCTCGTGCGGTGGTCAGATCTGTAAAAGTTGCTGATTTCGGCGTGGGAATTCCAGCTTCCTCCATAATAGCTTTTGCCCAAGTTTTGCTAGACTCAATTTGGGCACCTGCGCGAGTTGGGCCAAATACTGGAATGTTGCGATTTTGGAGATAGTCAACAATCCCCAGTGACAGCGGTAGTTCTGGCCCGATAATTACCAGCGACACCCCATTGACTTCCGCAAACCTGGCAATCCCCGCAAAATCATCTACCCGAAATGAAAGATTTTGACAGCGTTCCATCGTCGCAGTACCACCATTACCAGGTACACAGAGAACTTGGGTAACTTCAGGGGATTGCAATAAACTCCAGACGATCGCATGTTCCCGACCACCATTACCAACTACTAAAATTTTCACCGACTCTAAATTCTCCCTCAACTCTACTGCTAATCCTTCTGTCCACTCTATCATCAGTTGGGCTTTAGGCTTTAGGTCTTAGGCTTTGGGCTTTAGGCTTTGGGCTTTAGGCTTTAGAATAAATATTCCTTGCACTTTTCACGATCCTCGTCGATTTCTCATTCCTATGGATAAAATTAACTTTTCCACCCCCAGCGGCTTTCCAGAATTTTTACCTGGAGAGAAGCGACTAGAGCAACACCTGATGGATACGATTCGGCGGGTATACGAGAGCTATGGCTTTACGCCGATCGAAACTCCCTCTGTGGAGCGGCTAGAAGTCCTCCAGGCGAAGGGAAATCAGGGTGATAATATTATTTACGGTTTACAGCCAATTCTCCCCCCCAATCGTCAAGCAGAACGGGAT
>JANNDQ010000631.1:0-1916 GCA_031387965.1 Chamaesiphon sp. OTE_75_metabat_567 | reverse complement strand
GGTGCAATCAAGCAAAAACCCACGAGGACAGACGCAAACGCCGAAATTAACACAGCACCAGCGGCGCAATCTTTGGCGATTTTGGCAAGTTCATAATAGTTTTGACCAACAGTAAGATCGACTACTGACTCGATCGCCGTATTCAGCAATTCTAATGTTAAAACCAGACCGCTGGTGATGCAAATAATTGCCATCTCCGCTCCAGTGAGACTCAGCAGAGCGCCGATACTAATTGCCAATGTACCCATGACACAGTGAATTCGGAAGTTTCGCTGAGTGTGGAAAGCATAAGATACCCCCGCCGCCGCATACCTGAAACTTGCTCCTAGGCTGGTAGCAACTTGCCAAGCCTTTGCCCGCTGCTTGTTACGCTCTAGTTGCTGCTGAACAGAATTAGCTACTTTGGTCATATCTGGTTGGACGCTCGTAGTACTTGAAGATTCTTCCAGTTTAATCTGCATACACAGGTGACTCCTTCGGGGTAAATAATGATTTTTTAATTAAATGTCTCAGAGTTATGGCTTAAAATCTTATTCCCGATTAGGTAATCAGACTTACTTATAGACCACTCTGAGCGAGAAAAGTTTCTTGTCGATCCAACATTATCAAAAGACTGGGTTCATCGGGGTGATCCCATCCCAACAAATGTAGTAGCCCATGACTAGCTAACCACGCTAACTCCTTTTTTAGAGAATACCCATGTTCGGGGGCTTGTCTAACAGCAGTATCGACCGAAATAATAAAGTCACCCAGATAAAGTGATGAATCGGCGGGATTGTCCTCGATTTCGGGAAAATCGACTTCCATTGCCGCAAAAGATAGCACATCGGTGGGTCGATCCTGCTGGCGAAATTGTGAGTTCAATGCTTGGATTTCATCATCAGTCGTGAGGCGAAGACTTAACTCGTAAGATGCGGCGGGCGGTAGCTCCAGTCCTGGCATTTGCAGCCACTCTTGAAACCAATTAATCCAAGTCGCTTCGTCAACTGTGATCGGCTGATATAAGTCTTGGACAATTAGTTCTAAATTCATAAATATTTAGTTAACACTTATCTGGTCAGGTAAGCCAGTCCAACAAAAAGGGATAGCAACCCGATCGCACTCAAAGCAAAGTGCTGGAGGGACTTACTGCCTTTTTTAACCATGTTGCGCATGGCATATTTAACATACTTAGTTTTGAGTTCTTCGGGTGTCGGGGGAGCTTCCAGTGCCGGAGCAGACTCAGTAGGCTCAGGAATGGTGCTAGTTGTGGGTGTATCAGTCATAGCTGGCGATGAATATATCACTTAACGTGAACTTAGTTGACTCAATCTTACAGTATCAATTATTAATTTTTTGTAACAGATTTACAAGAAGTTCTGTGGATCGACATCAACGGTCATTTTAACCACATTAGAACATTTAGTTCTAAGTAATTCCCAGTCAGGTAGCACCTCAGTACCATTTGTCAAGTATTTCAGCATAATTTGCCAGCGATAGCGATTATTTACCCGCATGACCATTGCTGGCGCGGGGCCGAGCACCTCATAGTGTCCAGCAATTGCTAGCTCATTTAGCATCACCCCAATCTCCGTCACTGTTTGTTCCACAGCCTCCGCTTCGAGGCTACTAAACCGCAACAAAATCAACCTGCCATAGGGTGGATAATTCAACATCTCCCGTTCGGGCAACTCAGCAGCAATAAATGCCTGATAGTCATGCTTAGTCACCGCAGCCAGTACCGGATGCTCTGGATTGTAGGTTTGAATAATCACCTTTCCCGCTTCCTCTCCACGTCCACAGCGTCCGGCGACTTGAGTGAGAGTTTGAAATGTCCGCTCTGCCGCCCGATAATCAGACATGTGCAGCAGTCCATCCGCAGCTACCACACCCACGAGGGTGACTTGTGGCAAGTCCAATCCTTTGGTGAGCATTTG
>JANNDQ010000610.1:0-1713 GCA_031387965.1 Chamaesiphon sp. OTE_75_metabat_567 | reverse complement strand
ACCCGCATTCGACACCAATCAACTCCACGCCGCCGTCGTCGAATTGGTAGTCTTAGATAACGCCGAAATCAAATATTCCACCGTCCAAAACTGGTACGCAGGCGATGAAACTGGTAAAGGTGGCATCTACAACTTCGTTACCAAACGCGGCTTGTGTAAAGGTGTCAATTCCAAGATCTCCTGGACGCAAGTAGAAACAGGTTCGGCAATTACCTGGAAATATCCTAGTTGCGTCTTAGTCGGTGACAATTCCGTTGGTGAATTTTACTCCGTCGCGCTGACTAATAATCTCCAACAAGCCGACACTGGCACCAAGATGATCCACGTTGGTAAAAATACCAAAAGTACGATTATTTCCAAAGGGATTTCCGCAGGTAAATCGAAGAATAGCTATCGCGGTTTAGTCAAAATGAATCCGACAGCAAAAGGAGCGAGAAATTACTCCCAATGTGACTCGATGCTAATTGGCGACAGAGCGCAGGCGAATACCTTTCCATACATCCAAGTTCAGAATCAAACCGCCAAAGTCGAACACGAAGCATCAACATCAAAGATTGGTGAGGATCAGTTATTCTTCTTCGCTCAACGCGGGATTTCCCAAGAGGATGCGATTTCGATGATGATTAGTGGTTTCTGTAAGGATGTCTTTAATCAGTTGCCTATGGAATTTGCTGTTGAAGCGGATAGATTGTTGAGTCTGAAATTGGAAGGTACTGTCGGATAAATCCTTATTTTTAGGGTGGGTAACGCCTGCCCTAAAATAAGAATTTTTAACCGCAGAGGCGCAGAGGGCGCAGAGAGAATAAAGAGTGAAAGTACGATCGATAATACTTCGTCTAATACCTAAAAAGTTTTTAGCAGCCCAACTATGTCAACCATCTGGACTATTTGGGAAGTTTATGATGGCTGATTGTCTTAACAAGCACAATGAGAAAATGAATCATTTTGCTGTCGAACGGTTAGATATTCAACCAACAGATAAAGTTTTAGATATTGGCTTCGGTGGTGGGGTAACAATTGAAGAAATGTTGAAAACGATCGATACTGGTAAAATCTATGGTATTGATTTCTCTCAGGTAATGGTAGAACAAGCCAAGCAGAAATTTAAACCGGAAATTGAGTCTGACAAAGTATCAATCGAATTTGGTGATGTGAAACAACTCCCATTTACTGAAAGCACATTTAACAAAATTTGTACAGTGAATACTATTTACTTCTGGGATGAACCACTAGCTAATCTAAAAGAAATCAAACGAGTGTTAAAAAGTGATGGTAAATTAGTTATTGGCATTCGGTCGGCTGATAAAATGAAAGAATTACCAGTTACTCGGTACAACTTCAGATTATACGATCCAGAAGCCGTGAAGGACTTACTTGTAGAAGCTGGATTTACTAATATATCGATCGATCGTCGAGATCGAGATTTAAGACTAGATTATGTCATGATAACAGCTCTGTAGGGTGGGCACTGTCCACCAATCACTAATATTGACAAATAATTGAATTCGATCGACCTCTAAATAAAGATTATGCCATATAGTAGCTTCACAATTGAGGAGGTAGAATCCAAATTTAACCTAAACTTGCAGACAGGTCATTTTCTCCCAAGTATCGAACCGATTTCTCCTAGCTTAATGTTAGAGCAATTTCTAAATATCACATTGCCACTGGCTCGTGAAACTGGCTCAGAAAAAGCTCGATCGGAACTGATTG
>JANNDQ010000607.1:0-11479 GCA_031387965.1 Chamaesiphon sp. OTE_75_metabat_567 | reverse complement strand
CATGCTCGATAATCCGCTGACGATATGCTGGATTATTGTTGGCAATGGTATCCAAAAGTATTGTTGCTGCGGTACTCTTAAGCAATAAACCATCGATCGTTGTTGTTACGACGATCGCAAAAATAATTAAAATTGGTACCGTTGAAGAAATCTTGAGCAAAGGGATTACGAGACTAGATATCGTCATTCCAAATACACAGATTGCAACTAAATTAAAAGACAGCTGTTTGGTCGGATGATTTGAATTCATTGCCTACTAATTATATTTGCGCCACTTTTTCTTAGGTAAATCACCCTTAGCGCGGAGATAGCGATTGATATCGATTCCCAACACAGAATTTACAGTTCCAGTGCGTAAATCAACTGTTGCGCGCCCGTTGATGCCAACTAAATGACCCCGGGTGTCGAGGATTGCACCACCACTCATTCCTGGTAAAGCATTCACTGTATATGTTAGAGCATAACCATCGCGAGGGCGATCAATTCGTCCCGACAGATTGCCGACCAAAAATTGGTACGATCGAGTTAATATTTGCGGACTAGGATCTGCCCACCCCGATACATAGAGTGTGTCTCCTTCTGTCAAACTATCGGAGTTACCGATAGTTGCTGCTGCATATCGATACTTACTCTGGAATTCTAAAGTAGCTAAATCTAGCTTACCAATTCTGACGACCTTATCAGCAATAACTAAATGCTGGTGTCGATCTACAGTCTGAATTTTAAATGATTCTTCCTTAGAGACGCTACGCGTTGGCAACGCCTGCGCTTTGCGCTTACGAGCCTGTCGATTATCACCGCTAACTACATGCCAATTAGTCAAGACAACATACCGATTTCCCTGCTGCTCGATAATTACGCCAGAACCAGTATTCGCACCATCGATCCTGACGGTGACTGTTTTGGCAATCTGGCTAACATTTGGCATCAATATCTGCCACAACAATCGACTGGCAAATAGCCCACCGGCAGTGATCGTGATGACATTCAGCACCCAAGTAGTCCGATGATTGTGCTGCAACTATTCGCCTAGTAATCTATCGATACTAACATACGCATCACCATTGCGATATCGCACTAATTGTTCGCCACTCAATTGAATAATTCGCCCTGAAGCTCGCGCCCGCAGATCGAGCAGTTGCTGGAGCATTAGCCCCGAATCACTACCTTTAGACAATGTGACAAGTACATTCCGCTGGGGGCAGGTATTGCCGCTCACTCCAGCATCAACACACAGCACTGGATAACTATTAACATTGCCAGTCCGAATAAATTTTAACTCGCCGCGTTGATTAAATCGATCGAGTCTAGCTGATACTTCATGACAGCGTTGGTTCACGTTATGATATCGTCCAGTAAAGGATTTGACCCAATGAATCATCGGAATATTACCCCGCATCGTTTTGACGACAGTTGTAGGTATTCCAGCTCTCAATTCGCACTTAAACTTCCAGCTAGGTTGAACTGAGCGGGCTTGGACAGACGAAGGAATCGTAGTGGATATTGCGCCTAGTAGAACGAGACTGGAAAAAGTACGGATGATAGGAAACATTCTAAATATAACGGATGGGCGAATCTTCAGACCGCGATCATCGTCAATTGGAGCTAAATGACGACTAATTCATCGACTATTATAGACACAAATAGAATAAATTTTGGCTAAATTAGGATGGTAAATGTACTGAATCTAACTATTGAAAATCAGCTAAATCTATTAGCCAATTTGCGATCTCGATCGTATCAATTTTCAAAGATATGTGCTTAGATATTAAACTTGATTAAATCCACTGCTATCTATCCGTAAATAGACGACGACATGCTGGATACTACGCTCCACGCTCATTACAGAATTGTCAAATCTCTAGGTTTTGGTAAATCTGGACTTACTTATCTTGCGACAGATCTAGATCAAATCAACTCTCCGCTATATACAGTCAAAAGAATTGAAACTGCTAATAGTATTAATGGAGTATCTCAATCGACTCAGCAATCATTTGAGATTCAAGGAACGATCGCAGATCGAGTTGGACAACATCCGCAAATTCCCTCATTGGTAGCTAGATTTATAGAAAATGAAGATCGATATTTAGTTCGTGAATATATTGAGGGCGAAGCTATTAGTCAAGAGCTAAGTTTAGGTTCAAAGTGGAGTCAAATTCAAGCGGTTGATTTTTTAGTAGAGCTAATAGGTATTTTAGCTTTTGTGCATAGTTTTAAATATATTCATCAAGATATTACTCCACATAATATTATTCGAGCCAATAGTGATAGTCGATTTAATCTGATTGGCTTTAGCTCGACTAAAGATTTAAGTAATAACTTGCAAAATTCGTCAATTAATCACACTTTAAATCCGAATTACTCTAGCTATGTGCCTTACGAGCAAGAACAAAATCTACCACAGTTTAATAGTGATATTTATGCAATTGGCGTAATCGCAATTCAAGCCCTTACTGGCAAAAATCAGATTGATCGAGATCCACTCACTTATGAATTAAATTGGAAAGATGATGTAAATATAGATCATCAGTTAGTTAAGATTATTGATCGAATGGTGCGCCCTGACTATCGCAATCGCTATCAATCAGCCTTAGAAGTACTAGCGGATCTCCAATCTTTTGCATTCGCCCAGATACCTACTGACAAACAGCATCAATTTAAACCTTACTTAATTTTTGCTATTGCTATTTCCACACTTCTATTAGGATTTGGTGGTGCAAAATTATTCTCAACTCCACCAAATAAACCTGAATTAACTCCTCTTGCCCCAAAAATAGTCAGAACTCTAGCTTCAACGACTAATCAGGCAACCACCTGGCAAAGATACATGGATAAGACTGCCAAAATTAGAGTTAATTACTTATCTAAGTGGCAGCGGAACGATCTTCATAATATTGTCACAGGTGAGAATGTAATGTTTACTAGTCCTAAACAAAATTTGAGTGATAGATACCAAGAAAATATATCAATCAGAGTAGAAAATTTAACAAATCCTCAGACTACTCTGTCGGAATATACTCGCTTAATGATTGCTGAAATTACTAAATATTATCAAAGTGCTAAAATAATCGAATCTAGCTCAATTATTCTGGCTAATCGACCTGCTAATCTAATTTTATATACTGGCAAAGATGAAAACTCATTGCTGATTAAAAATCTGGAAGTTTGGATGATCGATCGTGGCAAAGCTTATACTATAACTTATAAAGCAGAACCTCAACATTACTATCAATTTCTTGGAACTGCCATGACCACGATCGAGTCCTTTGAGTTAAACTAATCTATCAGCTCTTGAAAGTTTTTCCATTAAAGGTAGTTTGACTAGTTAAAATCTTAGATTGCTTCAACCGCCATCCTTGCGGTGTTTTCAACCATGAATCACGAGATGTTTGGTCGATAATAATCTTGTTAGCACCAGCAATAGTACCTTCAGTTTTTTGTTCGATCGCCACATCAATTCCAGTAGGATTGACAGCGATATTTTTGATAGTTGCCTTATTTGAAGTTAAGTTAATATTAAACCGAGTAAATAGATTATTATAGTGTTCGCGAAACTCTACTAGTGTCTTCTTGTCACCTTCAGGGCTAATGCTGACATAATCTGGCGTAAATAATGCTGTGGCTGCATTAATATCCTTGCGGACAAAAGCGGCATTAATTTGATTATAGTTGGTTTGGATTGTAGGTTGAATTTTGGCGTTGACTTCTGCTCGTGCCGGAGCAATTGTGACGATCGCTACAGCAATTAAGGCAGTTGTCAGGAGAGTTTCTTTAGTGTGGGAGAAGATCATGATTAATATCAGTTGATGGGATATTTAAACTATTGATGTACAGAATAACTTAAATGTTCCTCAGCAGATCTACCAGCTCACAAAATCCAGCAACTTCTGGTAGTCTTGTCAGATATTGGGGTTGATCTGGCAATTGGGGAAGATAATCTTCGATATTAGCGACACCAACCGAGTGGGGAAATCGCTGAGGATCGAACATACTCGCATCATTGGGACTATCACCAACAGTAATAGTTTGAGTTGGTTTGATCTGCGGGAAATATTCTTTGAGTACCTTTAAAATCGCTGTGCCTTTATCTTGGTGTGATGGTTTGATATGGCACTGAATTGTACTAAATGTAAAACTATATCCCCATGTCTGACATTTCGTATCAATTTCACTCAATTCCAAGTCAGTTAAGTTACCAAGATCGAATGTCCAATCAGTAATCCGAAACTGATTATCGATCGATTCTTCAATTTGGGGATAAAGTTCTTGCAATTCCCAAAACCGACTTGCTAACTGTGCTCGATGCGTCTCGATCACATCGATCTGGGTGAGAAAATCAAAC
The DNA here is from genome assembly GCA_031387965.1 of Chamaesiphon sp. OTE_75_metabat_567. Classification (GTDB taxonomy): domain Bacteria; phylum Cyanobacteriota; class Cyanobacteriia; order Cyanobacteriales; family Chamaesiphonaceae; genus Chamaesiphon. Next base: position 7,137 of record JANNDQ010000607.1, on the reverse strand, counting down.
TCACCGCGCTCATTAAAGTATACTCCACCATTCTCGGCGATCGCGCCCGCCACAGGCAGATAGTTATTGATTGCACTCACCCAACCCGCAGATCTACCAGTAACTAATAATAATTTGATTCCTTTATTATTGAGCAGATCGATCGCCTGTAACAGTTCAGTTGTAAACTTACCATCACTGGTCAGAGTACCATCAATATCCGTCGCAATCAGCTGAATATCTGTCAGTCTTTCTGGTGCTAGCGGCAGACTATTAATCACAGTAGTTTTATTATTATTGATAATTCCAGGATATCTGGAAAAGGCACCTCTACGCAATTAGCAAAATGTCCCAATTGATTCAATCTTTCAACCATCCAAATAAATTGCCTAAAGTGAGCTGAAAATCTTTGGCAAATTCAGGCACGGGCAATACATCAATCTCTTCATCAAATACTTGGGTGGAACGATCGATCGCATAGACAAATACCGATTTTTCTGCTGGGTCAATTAACCAACCCATCTGTGTGCCATGTTGCAAACAATATAAAATATTTTTAGTTACTTTGGTCTGACTTTGGTCGGGAGACAAAATTTCAATCGTCCAATCTGGCGCGATCGCAAATACATTAGCAATATCACCACTTTCATCACGGGGAATGCGATCGCTAGTAAATACCGTCACATCGGGTATAGTCGATCTACCGCCAAAACTACAGCGAAGTTCTGGATACGAACTGGCAATTTTCTGTGGTTTGAGCGTTGCCTCAAGAGTAATTACTAATTGTCTCTGGATTAAACTGTGTTTTCCTTGTGGCATTGGCTTTTGAATAATTTGACCATCGATGAATTCGTTTGCTGGCTTAGTTTCTGGTACTAATAAGAATTCAGCTAAGGTCATGATTTTAACGGGCGATTGAATCATATCGAGCTACCTAGATTTCAATTTAATTCCATTGTACAAAGATTCGGATTAAAAGTAGATTGACTGCTGGGATTTAACTGATTTTCAAATATCGCTCAATCAGAATCATAGCAACAATGTCATCGATCGGACGTGGCGGTTGGCGCATCCCTTGAGGGATTAATTTGGTGAGAAAATTAGGCGGATACATCTGCCAATAGCGATCGCGTGCCTCTAAACTAGAATAACGTTCATCAACTAACGAAATTGGTAAGTCTGGAAATGCGGTATTCAATTGCCGCTTCCACTGTTTAGCTGTAGTTTGATCACCCATAACGATTCGATTGACGTTGTACTGCTGAGACAAATCGCTAATTTGGGAAATTACATTCGCTGTCAATAGAACTTGATGGTAAAGTAAAACCTGATCTCCATCCATCACAGCGACACCACACTTATCCTTACCAGGATCGAATCCTAGTATTGTTTCATTTTCGTTGCGGGGATCGGTCATAATACTTCAGGTATAAATAGATATTCATCGATTAGAATCACCTGAGATCTAGCTGGTGGGCTAATCTACTCTCTCAACTCCCAACTCCCAACTCTTCCATGCTTGATTCTCCGTCAGAGAGGCTTTGCCAACGAATTCACGCCATCGCCACCGAACTAGCGCCTCGATTAATTGAAATTCGCCGTCATCTTCATGCTCATCCAGAGCTGAGCGGTAAAGAATATCAGACAGCCGCCTATGTGGCTGGAGTGTTATCAGCAGCTGGACTACATGCCCAAGAATCTGTGGGCAAAACTGGGATTGTCGCCGAACTTGCGGGAGCTGGTACAGACGATCGATTACTCGCGATTCGGACAGACATGGATGCGCTACCGATTATCGAGCGGACTGGGTTGCCATTTAGCTCCAAAAATCAGGGCGTAATGCACGCTTGCGGTCATGATGTCCATACTACCGTGGGTTTGGGCACGGCGATGATCCTCGCCCAATTGGGATTAGAAATACCTGGAAAGACAAGATTTATCTTTCAACCCGCCGAAGAAATTGCTCAGGGAGCTGCCTGGATGGTCGCTGACGGGGTAATGAGCGGGGTGGATAGTATTTTCTCCCTGCATGTATTTCCATCGATTCTGGCAGGCTCGATCGGCATTAGGTACGGCGCTCTGACGGCTGCTGCTGATGATTTGGAGATTACGATTATCGGCGAGGCGGGACATGGTGCTAGACCCCATGAAGCGGTTGATGCGATTTGGATTGCGGCTCAGGTAGTGACTGGACTTCAGCAGGCAATTAGTCGCACTCAGAACCCATTGCGCCCGATCGTCCTGACAATTGGCACGATTAGCGGTGGACGTGCCCACAATATTATCGCTGATCGGGTCGAGATGTCTGGAACGGTGCGATCGCTTCATCCCGAAACCCACGCACTGCTACCCGCCTGGATTGAGCAAATCGTCACCGATATCTGTCGAACCTATGGGGCCAAATGTCAAGTCAACTATCGGCGCGGCGTACCCTCAGTTCAGAACGATCTTGCCCTTACCCAGATCCTCGAATCATCGGCTAGAGCCGCCTGGGGTAGCGATCGAGTCCAAATCCTCCTCGAACCCTCCCTCGGTGCTGAAGACTTCTCTGTATACCTTCAACATGCCCCAGGGACGATGTTTCGATTGGGTGTGGGGATGCCAGACGGCAAGAATTATCCGCTCCATCATCCGCAATTTATGGTCGATGAGTCAGCGATTATTACTGGCGTGGTGACGATGGCGTATACCGCCTATCAGTATTGGCAGCAGCATTAGACTTCCTACGAAAGTCGGGCTTTAGGCTTTAGGGGCAACTCTAGACAAAACGATACTTAAACGAGCAAGTTTTCACTTTTGCAGGAGGTCTATTGATGAAATAGGCGAGAGACATTGATTGAAATGTCGGGAAAAGCCAATGGCGAAATCATCCCACAATTCAAGCACAGCTCCGACCTGTAGCTACCATCGACAAGCTCTCTGAACACAACCAATTCGAGCATTTGCAGATTCATCACCCAATATTCGAGTATTCCTGCCTGAGCATAACTATCCCTCTTCACGCCCAAGTCTTTAGATACGGTAGTGTTAGCAATTTCGATCAGCCAAAATATATCGGCGGGGAGGGGATGACGATTTTGGTATAAGGTATCGGGAGTTCTGACAATGGCGATGTCTGGCTCTGGTTCCGAATCATTGGGTAAAGTAATTGGGTGAGCTTCGCTAATCTCTGCTCTATCTCCCAAGATCGATCGCAAGTACTTCGCGGTACCTCGACAGTAGAATGAGTGGGCGACACCTTCTGGCGACATTTGGATAATTTCCCCATTGATTAGCTCTAATGATCGACCGTCCAATAATCCAGATTCAATCATCTGATGGTAGTCATCAATAGTCCACTTTGCAGTAGTTAGAGTCATTAATTTTCTCCAAATAACCACACCAATTGTAACAAAATGGGTCTGAATCTGGTTCAAATCGATCAATTATTGACTGACTGGCATCAAAAAGCTAGTGCTGCTAATCAAAACCTCCTAGATTTATATGATTTGTCAGCCTATCAGCGACTAAGTGGGGTCGGCAATCCTCCCAGTAACGTCACTGGAATCACTCAAGATCGAGCGAGTGTGGCATTGACGGCGATCGATCGACTATTTACAGATATAGAATTATTAAATCAAACTCTTAATCAAGCACAGAAATTACGTCAAGAATTACCAGCTTTTTTTGTTAACGATCGCGATTTGAATGAAATTGAACAATTATTAGTCGGACAATCGATTCAGCTACCAAATATCCCGACACCTTTAGCACAAAGAGATTTACTCAGCTCAAATCAGCAATCTCAAGCCACTTCACTCTTGGAATTATTAGCTGATATGGCTGCTGCTTTTACAATTGCTCGTGATGTGTTTGTGGCGATCGAAATCGCCTGGACAGAGTTGGAATCCAAGTTAATTACTACTCATCAATTTTTGATTGAGCTGCAACAATTGGCTCAAAAGCTACGCATGTCTGTACCATCATCACTAGTTACCGCCCAAACTAATTTTACCAATCTCCAAGCACAGGTCGATCGAGATCCATTAGGCATAGATCGCACCTTTAACCAGAATATTGTCCCATTAATTAATCAGACTCGACGTGAGTTAGAAACTCTGTCCCAACAGCAAAAACAGTTACAATCTGACTTTGCAACTGCCCCAAAATATCTCCAGCAATTGAGACAACTAAATCAAGACTCGATCGATGCTTTAGCCGAATCTCAAGCTAAGATTATCCATAAGCTACCAACTTTTACGCCATTACCTAATCCAACACTAACTGAACTCGAACAATGGTTGGGGCGGCTGGTAACTAAATTTGAAGGGGGAATAATTTCACCCGTGCGAGTTGGCTTAACTAATTGGCTCGATCGAGTCCAAAACCATACAATTGCTGTACAATCTGCGTTGATAGCCAATCGGCTACCGCTGGATACCCGCCAAGAGTTGCGGGGTAGATTGGATGCGCTCACTGCCAAGGCTCTCGCCAAGCGCAAGGTAGAAGATTCGATTTTAGTAGACTTGGCAACGCAAGCGCGGCAGATCCTCTATACCAGTCCGACAGATCTCGATCTGGCGACGAGATTAGTTAGGGACTATGAGCAGAAATTAAACTCACTATTTTAATTTAGGGCAAGCGGCTGCTCGTGCCGATCCTTGCTGCTCCAAACATGGCTGCATATAAGCCTCATCTGTTTCTCTTGATTCAGGAACTTGACCAAAAATCATCTGGCAACTGAGATCCTCAAAATTGGGCTTCATCGTCAGCGGAATGCCAAATTTTTCAGTAAAAAATGACTGGGTAGGTACCTTGCACATATTCACGCACATACCGACACAACCACTATCAGCCAGATAACGGCATTTTTTAATCTGGACTGCTGATGGTTGCGATCGCACTGTACCATCCGGCATGTCAATTTTCGCTTCAGTCACCTCACACGAGCCGACAAGCCAGCCAAATAATCGAGCGGCAAACCAAGCGTTGAGGACGCACACCAATCGAGTTGGCGCAAAAAATGTCCGAATTACCCAGAGTACTGGCGCAGGTACAAAAGATTGCAATACCTGAGACACAATTACCTGCTGCTCTTGGGCATTCCGTCCCTGCATCATTTGTCGGGATAAATCGACAACACCACCATAGCCGCGCACTTGGGTGGTTTTGCCCAGCGCTTGGGACATCTTGTACGAGAATAGCCAAATACACAGCCGATCGAATAAGTTATCGTTGTATTCAGATGGGGTAATAGTTTGGATAGCTTGAGGCTGGATGGCTTTAGGTTGCATCGTTATCCGACGATCATGATTCACTAATAACGATCTTAACTGTATTTACTGGTTAAATGGCTGATGTCGATCGAGATCCAGATCAGCTATATTTGTGACATGAGGTTGGTTCCGGTAGTTAAATCACCAATCAGCGTTCATAAGATATTTTTTTTGGTAATGTTGCTCTCATTTGCACTATTACGAAGGGAAATCGGGGTTTAAATTCAAAGGGTGATGATTAGAAATCTAATCATCACCATTTTTTTTGGAGAAATTGTGGTTCAAGATTTCTATCGAGTGCGCCAGAGTAGTCGCAATACGGTTCGGTTAAGAACCGATCGTGAATTAATTGCTCCGTTTTAGGTTGAAATCCCCCTAAATCCCCCTTAAAAAGGGGGACTTTTAAAGCCCCCTTTTTAAGGGGGTTGGGGGATTCAGATCTCAAACGAAGCTAACCGAAACGTATTGAGAGTAGTCGAACGTCAGCTAGCCTCTCTAGGATGAGGGAACTGAAGTGAAAATATCCAACAGCTGCGATTGGCTCCGACTCACTAGAGTAGGCACGAGCTGCTCATGGAAGAGAGTTTCATAGAAGAAGCAGGCTAATCCACTAAATTGTTGGGCATAGATCGTCGCAACTTGCTCTTTGATAATTGGGCTGGAAATCGGTCGGGTTTTCAAGCCTGCTAAAATCCCGATCAAAGTAGGAATTTTAGCACGGGCAGCTAGCACCTCCGGTTTACTCAATTCTAGTTCAAACGAATTTAACTGATCTCGATAAACTTGTAATACTAATTCGTCCATCAATCCCAGTTCTTGCCACCTATGCCAGTCAGCTAGGTAGCGAGAGCGAGAAAACCCCAGTGGATTCGGTGAAATCGAGACAATACAGTCACGCCGTACTGACTTTACACCACTCACAATCTGCTGTAACAATTCTGTTAAACGCTCTGCACCCCAATTGATCCAGACTTCACTATCATGCTCAATCGGTGCCACTTCGCCAAAATTATGTTGTTGAAACGATAGTTGACTGAATTTATCGTAACCCAGCTCTTGGGGAAAGCAAAAGTGGTCGTCTAACTGAATTCCGGCGACTGGATATTTTTTGACAACTTCAACAATTAAATCTACCATGAATTTTCGCACGCGAAAATGACAGGGATTCAGCCAAACATTCGGATCTAATTCACCATTAGCCCCGATAATTCGTTGGGGATTTCCATCGATATCGACAGTTAATAAATCTTTGGATTGAAGCGCAATGGTTGAACGTGGTGGCACCATCAATCCATATTCAAACCACGGAATGACTCGCATCTTTAATGGTCGAGCTAATTCGATAATTTCTGTTAATACATCGCGTCCGACAAATGGACTATTTGGGAGTACAGCAGCTCCAGTCCATTGCTTAGCAACTTCACTCGGATGGATCGTATACCCCCGCTGCCAAACTACGGGATAAATCGTATTAAAGCCCAAACCTGCCAACCGCTGCATTCCTTCCGCCAGATTCTTGCGGGAGTTCATCACTTGACTATCGATGTTAGTCAACCAAACACCTTTCAACATATTATCGCTAGTAGTAAGCAGCATTTCAGAATACCATTTATTGCCAAAATAGTAATGAAATTTATGATGCAGACTACTAGCTAATAATTTTCTAGCTAACTTTACTCAAAATTTGAGCAACGACGGTCATACTTTCCTCGTATAGTAAATCGCGCCCCCAGCGGTGAAGATACTCAGCCAATAAATCTTCGGCATTGCGCTCGGCGAGGGAAGTAACTTCCTCTACCCGCGCTGATTGAGTACCGCCTCTGGTTTCCATCTGCATACAGCCAGCTACTTCCGAGCAGAGGACAGTGCTACAGTTGGCTTTGGGATTGGTAGACGTTAGGCG
>JANNDQ010000561.1:0-6052 GCA_031387965.1 Chamaesiphon sp. OTE_75_metabat_567 | reverse complement strand
GACGAACTCATGAAATAGTCCCATTGCATTAGAACCACCGCCGATACACGCCAACAGGATATCTGGTAAACCGTTCCACTTTTCCAGAGCTTGGGCGCGAGTTTCCCGCCCAATGATCGCATGGAAATCACGGACAATCATAGGGTAGGGGTGAGGGCCAGCCACCGAGCCGAGGATATAGTGAGTTGTCTCAACATTTGTCACCCAATCCCGAATCGCTTCAGAAGTCGCATCCTTGAGCGTACCAGTGCCTGCTGATACTGGATGTACCTCCGCACCCAGTAGCCGCATTCGGAATACATTTAGCTCCTGGCGTTCCATATCCTGAACGCCCATGAAAATCACGCAATCTAGCCCAAATCGAGCGCAAGCCGTAGCTGTGGCGACTCCATGCTGACCCGCTCCTGTCTCGGCGATTACCCGCTGTTTACCCATCCGTTTGGCGAGAAGTACTTGAGCGAGGGCGTTATTAATCTTGTGAGCGCCTGTATGATTTAGGTCTTCGCGCTTGAGGTAGATCTGGGCACCAGTGCCATCGGGACGCGCGTAGCGTTCGGTCAGCCGTTCGGCAAAATAGAGGGGGCTAGGTCTGCCCACATAATCCTTGAGTAGTCCGTCGAGTTGCTGCTGAAATTCTGGATCTTTAGTATGTCGATAATAGTCAGCTTCAAATTCCAGCAATGCTGGCATCAGCGTTTCTGGGACATATTTTCCCCCAAACTTGCCGAATCGACCGAGACTGTCTGGTTGCTGGAGTGATAACTGGCGATTTTGGCTAGGCGAGAGCGGCGTTTGAGTCATGAGGAGAGCGGGTTTAAATACTGAATATCTAGTTTAATCGCAAAAACAAGTGAGATCGACTTGCTTCGATATATTATATCGCTGCTCACTCGTCCCTCGAATCGAATAGTTGTTCGCCGTCGATCTAGCTACACGATTAGGTCAATTATTTTAGTCTAAAGGTATTTTTTAAATGCCAATGTCACATTGTGTCCACCAAATCCAAAAGAATTGGATAAAACGACATCCACATTGGCAGCGCGACTGACATGGGGCACATAATCTAGATCGCAGCCCTCTTCTGGAGTTTCGAGATTGATTGTGGGGGGAATCATGCTGTGATGGATGGCGAGAGCGGAAGCTACGCCTTCAATCCCGCCCGCACCACCAAGCAGATGTCCAGTCATTGATTTGGTGGAGCTGACGGCAATCTTGTAGGCGTGGTCGCCGAGGGCTTTTTTAATTGCTGCTGTTTCGGTTGGGTCGTTGATGGGGGTGCTGGTACCGTGGGCGTTGATATAGCTGACGGCTTCGGGCGCTAGACCTGCATCTTTGAGGCAGAGGGACATCGCCCGAGCAGCATCTACGCCACCAGGTGTTTGTCCGGTCATGTGGTAAGCATCGCAAGTCATGGCGTAGCCAACAACTTCGGCGTAGATTTTCGCGCCGCGCTGTCGGGCGTGTTCGAGTTCTTCGAGGACGAGAATACCAGAGCCTTCACCCATTACAAAGCCATCCCGTCCAGTATCGAAGGGGCGACAGGCATGGAGTGGGTCGTCATTGCGTGTTGAGACAGCTTTACAAGCCGCAAATCCGGCTATGCCCAGCGGTGTAATTGCCGCTTCTGTACCGCCGCAAATCATCGCTGTAGCGTAGTCACCTTGGATTAGTCTAAATGCTTCGCCGATCGCATTTGCACCTGCTGCACAGGCTGTGACGGTACAACAGTTGGGGCCTTTGGCACCGATATCGATGGCGACTAGTCCGGCTGCCATATTCGCGATCATCATCGGGATCATGAAGGGACTACAGCGGCTGGGGCCTTTAGTGAGATAGATTTCCTGTTGTTCTTCGAGGATCTTCAAACCGCCGATCCCGGTGCCAATCATTACACCGACGCGATCTGCATTAGTACTATCGATCGTCAAGCCGGAATCGAGCAATGCCTGCTTGGTGGCACAGACAGCTAATTGAGCGAATCTGTCCATCCGCTTAGCCGCTTTTTTTTCTAAATACGCCAACGGGTCAAACCCTTTGAGTTCCCCCGCAATCCGACAGTCATGTTTGGACGGATCAAAGTGAGTAATTGCCCCAATCCCATTTCGCCCAGTGACCAAGCCTTCCCAATATTCAGCCAAGGTGTTTCCAATCGGCGTAATCGCGCCTAAACCAGTAATAACAACACGTTTGCGATAGTTTTGAGCGGAATTTGCCATGGTGGATATCAGAGATGAGAGGTTGGGTGCTAGGAAGCTGAAGCGTTGGGGTGCTGTGCGGAGGTTTGCTCCGCAGTGCTGCACCGCATTTAGATAATTTCCGCGCAGCGGTACTAGCCTGCTTTGGCGTTAATATAGTCAACTACCGATTGAACGGTTTGAAGTTTTTCGGCTTCTTCGTCAGGAATTTCGACATCGAATTCTTCTTCTAGTGCCATGACGAGTTCGACCACATCTAGAGAGTCAGCCCCTAGATCGTCGGTGAAGTTGGCCTCAGGAGTGATTTTGCCAGCGTCTACTTCCAATTTGTCTGCAATCACGGCTTGCACTTTAGCCAATACATCTGCGCTCATATATGTTCCTTTTTACTTAGATAACGATACTTTTAGCTCACGGACTCGATCGCCAACGGCAGGTCAAAGACCATCGAGGGTACGCCAATAGCACTCTATATCTTATATGAAAATGCACCAAATTAGGAATTGGGCTGGGGAATTGCAATCGCTTTGACAACTTCGGCAAAATCACCCTCATTTATTAAGGGAATTAATTGCTGTAAATATGGTTGATAGCGAAATAATTGATAACCTCGATCGATCAAATATTCCGCACCAGCTAGATTCACACCTTTACTAGTATAACTGCTGTAAATAATTGTCGGTGCAAATTTAGCGATCGTTTCTGTTGCACCAATTAATACAGCTAATTCATTACCTTCAGTTGAAATTTTAATCACGTCAATCCGCTCAATTGCAGATTGCTGAACAAATGTATCGAGCGTGGTGCATTTAACTGCTTCGATCTCTAGATCTAATTCTGTTTGTTCTTCTCGCTCTAATAAATAACTAGCCTCACTACTAGCTTGTAGAACTAGTTGAGCATCACGATCGAGATCGCTCACCGCATTTTTAAAAACTTTCACATTTTTCAGTTGATTAATTCGACAAGTCTCGTGAAGACAATCAACTGCGACACTGCTTGGCTCGATCGCATATACCAACCCATCAACTCCCACTCGTCGTGCAGCACTAAATGTGTAAATTCCATGACTAGCACCGATATCTATTACGTTCATCCCTGGTTGAATATACTCTCGCCAGAATTCTAATTCCCGCTCAAACCAGTCTCCTTCAGCTAGGAGACAGCGAGTAGTTGGACTTTGGAGAGTAGCAGGGACAGCTAGTAAAATATCTGATTCAAATGGGATATAAGTCCAATCATGATCGATCGTTAGGTCTGTCCATTGCCACGGTAATTTTGCCAATCTTTGGCTACCATAGTCTGATCCAATTTGCTGCCAATAATTTGCGACTTCTGGTTGCTCTAAATCTCGATAAGCTAGATATAGCGACTGTAAAGTAATTGGATGATCCAAAGCTAATTCACCAGCTCGATGCAGATAAACTAATCCTTCCAAAGCTCGATTACCCACACTATAAATGCCCAGCCGAATATTTGGGAAGATCAAGTCTGGCATCAGTTGATTCATCAGATGTAATAATCTAATTCCAGTCTGATTGTCCAGGGCAATTTGAGTACGGCAAAGTACCTCTGTTAGCATTAACATGGCTTGAACATAGCCATTTTCAGTATTTAAAATCCGCTGGAGTTGCTCGCTTCTACCATTGGTAACATGGGTACGTGTCAAGGTGGGAATATAGACAATCCCTGGCTCAATTTCGGCTTCAGTGTAGGTAGGTTGAAGGTTGTTGATAAAGGCACTAAAGGCAATCTGTGCAGCATCACTATAGTTACCTAGCATACAGTTGAGCAAGGCTAAATGCGCTGCACACAAGGGATGTTGGTTTAACTCAAATCCGGCTTGGATGCCATCAAAGGCAATCTCGGCATATAAGCCGTGGGTGAGCGAGTTATCGCAGCCTTCCGCAGCAACTAAGGCAGCGACGGCGCGGTTATTCCAGTCCAAGGCTGTCTGGGGTTGCTCCCATTGGCAGTTATCTAAAATGTGGGTAAGTTGCTGGGCAGCTGCCGGGCTGATTTCTACCTGATTTTGGCTGATGTAATTTAGATAAGCTGTTTTGGGATCGAAATCGATAGACATATTAACGGTGCTAAGTGATATATTCGCTTTATTTCGTGGAGCAGCCGTGATCTAACAAAAAGTTTTGTCGATCTACACATGTCGTCTCGGCACAGTATTAATTATAGTAGTCGGCGACCTACCTACATCCGATCGCGAGTCAGCTCCGTACTATAAATAAATACTCTCGCCTAGAGGGTATTTTTGAGCGCGTCTAATAATATTTTAGGACAAAAGTATTAATCATGTTGAGTGCTAGCTGGTCAAAAATTATTGGTCTATCCGCCTTGCAAGGAGCGATTTCGCTGACATGGCTAATTTATAATATCTATTTACCAAAACTGTTAGTTAGTTTTGGATTTAGTCCCGGATTAGCAATCTTACTACTAATTGTCGAGAATGCGATCGCTGTAATTTTAGAACCATTATTTGGTAGTTTATCAGATCGAGCCTATCGGTGGATTGCGACTAAATTTGGAATCATATCATTCGGGGTAATTGTAACTGCAACAATTTCAGTTTTAATTCCCGCAATTGTTGTCTTCGGAGATCTATTTAGTGCAGTTAAGTGGATTTTACCAGCAGTATTAATTGCTTGGGCAATGGCAATGACTATCTTTCGGACTCCGGCAATTTCATTAATTGGTAGATATGCCTTTGCCAGTGAATTACCAATTGCGATGAGTTTTTTGACTGTAGTTGGTGGCTTTGTAGGCGCATTAAGACCGATATCTCAAGATTTGATCTTGGGGTTGGGTGCTCCATTTGCATTTACGATCGCGTCGTTAGTTTTATTAGCAGCGGCTGGGCTATTACGGTATTTTGATTCAGGCATAAACGATCCTTTACCAACAACAGCCCTGCAACCAATTCGACCACTTAATGTTGTTTTAGTAATGGGGATGGGCTTGGGTGTTGCGTGGGGTTATCGCTGTTTATTTGAAACTGTGCCCAAAGTATTGAAGGTGCAGTTGCCTCAATTCGATGCGGTGATTTTAATGGTAGTGATCTCTTTGGCGATTTCAGCATCGGCAATTCCTTGTGGTTTATTTGCTGCTAAATATGGTAATCAAAAGTCGATGTTAATAGGTGCTGGAGTTACTATCTTTGGATTGTTAGGCATGGTTTTCTTGCCAATCCCGATTACCCTAATCATTGCAATTATTCTATTTATCGGCTGTTTGAGTTTACTCACAAATGGTACAATTCCATTAGCGATTAATCTCTTTCCAGCCGATCGATTAGGATTAGCTGTCGGTCTTTATTTTAGTGGCATTACTGCTGGACTGTGTTCGTTTAGTTCACTGTTTAATCCAGTCGCTACTTTAACACCGTTTCTGGGAGCAGTTTGTGGATCGATCGGTTTTCTACTTACTGGTGGATGTGTTTGGCAAAGCATGAGAAATAAATTAATAGTTAATAATTGATAACTTATTAATTATTAAAGATTGCCACAATCGATTCAAAAATAATTGTGACTAAGGGCACATAACTTCGCCCCATTTAATCGGCGTTTCATTATTACAAGCAAACTGCTGCATCTTCCCCTTAATCAGCCCATAGACAACACCATGATCTGTTTGGTCGATGTAAAATTGAATCATGCACATTCGGACAATTTTGAGCGATTTTCTTACTAGAGGTCAATAGTTTGGATGAAGAGTTAATCAGTTGTTCCGACCGAGGATTATTATTAACAATCGTTAATTCAGCTACCATAGATCGACCACGCGGATACTTACCCGAAGCAGCAGCAATTCGGTTGATTTTAACCGATTTGACCAGACCTAACTGG
>JANNDQ010000555.1:0-5527 GCA_031387965.1 Chamaesiphon sp. OTE_75_metabat_567 | reverse complement strand
CCCTAAATCCCCCTTAAAAAGGGGGACTTTGACTCTTGCTCCCCCGCTTGGTGCGCTAAACCGTCGGGGAACCCGAACGGTACGCGCATCCGCTTTTTAAGGGGGTTGGGGGGATTAATTTATACTTTTCAAACAGCCTCTAATACCTAAAGCCTAATACCTAGATCGATGTCCGAAACGCACTACCAAGTTCTCCAAATTCACACCAAAGCTACTGCTGATGAGATCAAACAGTCTTATCGGCAGTTGGCGAAGAAATATCATCCCGATCTTAATGGTGGTCAAGCTAGCGCCGATCTGATCATCAAAATTAATGCGGCTTATGAAGTTTTGGGTGACGATCTCAAGCGGCGGGAATATGATTATCTGCTCCAACCAGCGACGGCTATTCCCCGCCAACAGCAATCTTCAGCGCACATTCCCCGTCGTCCCCGCACAGTCGGACGGGAAATAGACGAGGACTTAATCTTGTGGTTAAATCAAGTTTATACGCCGATAAATCGGATGATCGGCTGGATTATCAAACCGCTGAAAACTCAGATTCATGAGCTTTCTGCCGATCCGTTTGATGATGAATTGATGGGCAAATTTGAAGCATATGTGACAGAATCTCAGCAGCATTTACAGAAGATTGATAAGATTTTTCACTCAATGTCCAATCCTTCATTACTTGCTGAAATTGCTGCCAACTTATACTATTGTGTCAATCAAGTAGCCGATGGCGTAAAAGAATTAAACTTCTATATTATGAATTACGATGAGCGCTATTTGCACGATGGAACTGAGATGTTTAAAATCGCCGCTCAGTTGCAACGCGAAACTAATAAAAAAATCAAAAGCTATCGGTAACCCTAACCCCTAACACATGCGAATCGCCCTCTTCACCGAAACTTTCTTACCAAAGGTCGATGGGATTGTCACTCGACTCAAACACACGATCGAGCAACTTCAGAGACAAGGAGATGAAGTCTTAATTTTCTGTCCAGATGGCGGATTAAAGTCTTATCACGGCGCAGAAATTTATGGATTGTCTGCCTTTCCATTACCTTTATATCCTGAACTAAAAGTAGCATTGCCTCGCCCTGAAATCAGGCACCAATTGACGAGATTCCAACCAGATATTATCCATGTTGTTAATCCAGCAGTCTTGGGACTTGCTGGAATTTTTTATGCCAAATCGATGCAAATTCCCCTGGTAGCTTCCTACCACACTCATTTACCTAAATATCTCCATCACTATGGGTTGGGCATGTTAGAAGGATTGCTGTGGGAATTGCTCAAAGGCGGACACAATCAAGCAGATCTAAATCTTTGTACTTCTAGTGCGATGGTGCAAGAACTGCGCCAACATGGGATCGATCGAGTGGACTTGTGGCAGCGCGGTGTCGATACCGAAACTTTCGATCCAGGCAGAGCAACGGTAGAAATGCGTAACTATTTGAGCCAAGGTGAGTCAGCAAGCCGCCTTTTACTATATGTAGGTAGGTTGGGGGCAGAAAAAGAAATTGAGCAGATTAAGCCCGTTTTAGCAGCAATTCCTGGCGCTAGGCTGGCGATCGTCGGCGATGGCCCCCACCGTGCTAGTCTGGAAAGCTACTTTGCGGGTACACCCACTCATTTTGTCGGTTATTTAGGTGGTGAAAAGCTAGCAGCAGCCTATGCTGTTGCCGATGCGTTTATTTTTCCATCGCGGACGGAAACATTGGGATTGGTACTGCTGGAAGCAATGGCAGCCGGATGTCCAGTAATTGCGGCTCGATCGGGTGGCATTCCTGATATAGTTACAGATGGGGTAAATGGTTATATGTTCGATCCTGAAGATCCTCATGGTGCGATCGCTGCCACCAAAAAGCTGTTCGCCGATCCAGCTACTAATCTCCTGCTGCGCCACAATGCCCGCTCTGAAGCCGAGCGCTGGAACTGGGCTTCAGCGACTGGGCAGCTACAGCAGTACTATCAAAAATTAGTTGTTAAGAGACCCAAAGCCTAAAACCTAATTCCCTGTACCTTCATTCTCACTGCTATCATCTAAAAATGGATGTTCCCCAATGCCTAGCTCTTTTTTGCTGCGTTTGAGTTCTTTCCATAGACCCTTGATCTGCTTGTAGGAATCTTCGGGTGTCAACTTACCAGCAGTTTCTAGACTACAGATATAGCTGATTTTCTGAGTAAATTCCTGGAGGTTCTGATTGAATACTAAGTTTTCAGGCTTGACCTCACCACGATAACGATTGTTTGGATACAAAAAGGAATCAACCTGCTTTGACATTGATATTGCTTCCTATGTGCTGCGATACAATATTAACTACCTTACTAAATAATAACAATTTTCAACTAAGATTTGGGTCTGTCCCACAAATTTAAGTATTTCAATATGAATGGTCATCCACAGATTTACGCAGGCAAAGCAAAAATTTTATACGCGACTGAAGATCAGGGGATCTTGCTAGCTTATTTTAAGGATGATGCGACTGCTTTCAATGCCCAAAAGCGCGGGACGATCGTCGGTAAAGGGGAAATTAACTGTCAAATTGCGGCACATTTATTTAAACTGATCGAGTCACACGGGATCGCAACTCACTATATCGACTGTCCAGCGGTGAATGAAATGCGGGTCAAAGCGGTAGAGATCATTCCGATCGAAGTCGTCATTAGGAACATTGCAGCGGGTAGCCTCTGTCAACAAACAGGGATTACTTTGGGGACTACTTTACCTCAACCATTAGTCGAATTTTATTACAAAAATGATAGCTTAGGCGACCCACTCCTGACACGCGATCGACTGCTACTGATGGAATTAGCTACTAAGTCACAGTTAGAATTGTTACAAGTAAAGGCACTAGAAATTAATCTGATCCTCCAAAACTTTTTCACACTCTGTGGTATTACCTTGGTTGACTTCAAGATCGAATTTGGGGTAGATAAGCAGCAGCAAATTTTGCTAGCCGATGAAATCAGTCCCGACAGTTGTCGGTTGTGGCTAACGGGGGAACCCGATCCCGATTTGCGAGTCTTAGATAAAGACAGGTTTCGTCGGGATATGGGTAACGTTGAGGATGCCTATCAGCAAGTTCTAGCCAGAGTTCTCGGAGTCAAAGAGTAAGCAGGAGTCTCTACTACTCTTAGCTTAAATCCATCTCACGAGGAATGGAAAACTTAAAGTTGACTTTCTAAGATATTTACTACACAAAACATGAAATTTAGATTTAGATTGAAATTAATTTTAGTCACAACACTCGCCGCAGTTGTTCAGATTGGCAATATTGCGGCTGTAAATGCCGAGTCAAAACCGATTGAGCGGATGGTATCCCAACTCAATTTAGCTAGTTCACTCTTGGCACCAAAATCTCTCCCTGAAGCTAGTGAACTACCTACTGCCAAAGATCTCCTCGCTCAATCCAAAAAAAGTCGCAAACCCCTGATTCGCAAAAAGCCAGCTAAACCAGCTGCAACAACTGAGCCGACTAATCCCCCGATCCAAGGACAGATAACACCCCCAGCTGGAACTCAAAAACAAGTCCTAGTGTCGGACATCATCATTCGGAGTCCTCAAGGTGCCTTAGCACCAGAGCTAGAATCAAAAATTCGCCAAGTTCTGACTGTCAAAACCGGACAACCCACAACTCGCGCTCAATTAGAGCAAAACCTCAACGCAGTTAGAGCTTTGGGGGCATTTTCCGCAGTCGAAATTATTCCTGAAGACACTGCCAAAGGTGTAAAACTCAGCTTCGTTGTCACCACCTATGGTAATCTCGCGCAAGTCCAGATCGAGACGCTACCAGCTAATAGTAGCACCGTATTAAAACAGGCTGATATCGACAGCGTATTTCAGCCCCAGTATGGCAAACAGCTAAATGCAGTCGAACTCCAAGCAGCTATCAAAAAACTCAATGAACTCTACCAAAAACAGGGCTACAATCTCGCCCAAGTAGTCGATGTCAAAGAGCTAGGTGCTGATGGGACACTAAAGCTAGTTATTGCCGAAGGACTGATCGAAGATGTTCAAGTCCGGTTTATGAATAAAGAAGGGCTACTGGTTGACGAGAAAAAGCAGCCGATTACTGGTAGCACTCGCCCGTTTATCGTCACTCGCGAAGCTGAATTAAAACCTGGCAAGATCTTCAACCGCAACACTGTCGAAAAAGATCTGCGGCGGATTTATGGACTGGGAATATTTGACGATGTGCGAGTAGCCTTTGCCGCTGGTACCGATCCTGCCAAGGTAGTATTACAGTTTAACGTAATTGAGAAAAAGACATTCTCGATCGTGGCTGGGGGCGGACTTAGCTCGACAAATGGTCTATTCGGAAGCTTGAGCTACAACCAACTCAACGTGGGCGGGAATGCTCAAAAGATTGGGGCTGAAGTTCAGTTGGGAACTAAAGATTTGCTCTACGATCTGAATTTCTCCGATCCGTGGATTGCCACAGATCCAAACCGCACATCCTACAACACCAACATTTTCCAACGGAGATCCTTGTCCCTAGTATTTGATGGTGGTAAAACACCAGCCTTTGTCCCGGGAACGACAGACACACCCAGAATTCTCCGCCAGGGTGGTGGGATTACTTTCAATCGTCCACTCAATGGCAATCCATTTAGCGACAGTGCCTGGCGGGCTTCACTGGGCTTCCAGTACCAACGGGTTTCGATTCGCGACTTAAATGGTGGTACGATCATTCCAAAAGATTCACAAGGTAACGATCTCAGCTTTAGTAAAACTGGTGAAGACGATCTGGTGATGGTGCAGCTGGGAATGACCCAAGATCTTCGCAATAGTTTCGTCGATCCGACTGAAGGTTCATTATTCAAGCTGGGCGTAGATCAGTCTGTCCCAATTGGACAGGGAAATATCTTTATGACCAGAGCCAGAGCGAGTTTTACTAACTACACACCAGTAAAATTAATTAATATTTCGCCAGGATCTCAAGCCTTAGTATTGAATGTTCAAGGTGGAACAATCTTGGGCGATTTGCCACCTTATGAAGCCTTTAGCTTGGGCGGGACATCGGGAGTACGGGGCTATGAGGATGGTGATGTCGGTTCGGGACGTAGCTATGTTCAGGCGACTGCTGAGTATCGGTTCCCGATCATTTCGATCGTCGGTGGCGAATTTTTTGTCGATTACGGTACTGATCTGGGCACTGGCAGCAGTGTGCCGGGCAATCCAGCCGGATCACGGGGTAAGCCAGGCAATGGTCTAGGCTACGGTGCGGGAATTCGGATCAATTCACCAATCGGCCCAGTTCGGATTGACTATGCGATCAATAGTCGTTCAGAGAATCGGATTCAGTTTGGGATTGGGGAAAGATTTTAAATTGGGTGCGGAGATCTATACCCCACCCCAGCCCTCCCCTTTCCAAGGGGAGGGAGCAAGAAAGCCCCCCTTGGAAAGGGGGGTTGGGGGGTAAAGATCTCCGCAGCAACTCAAATAGTGGTAGCACAGCCCACCATCTACGTTTTAGGCGATTTAGATGTTATAAGTAGTTATACTGTCCTACTTTATCGCCAGGTGTTGAGATCTCTA
>JANNDQ010000549.1:0-2671 GCA_031387965.1 Chamaesiphon sp. OTE_75_metabat_567 | reverse complement strand
TTTGGGCGATCGCAAAATCCCACGCTGTCAGCGCGACGATTTGTTTACCGTTGGCTTTATATTGCAATAACTGGCGAACTGTTGGCATGTCTGACGGGGGGACGGGGGGATGGGGGACGGGGAGAGGGTTTAATATTGCTTGCCTTTACCCTTCTTCCCTAAAACCTAAAGCCTAAAGCCTAACTCCCTAGTGAATTTGACTGACAGCTTTGGTAGTTATACACTCTAGTTTATAAGCTCTACTATATGAGCGTAGACTAAAATAGCACTCTAAATTTATTATGAGCGATTTACCAGTTGAGTCATCCGAAGATAAGGGTGCGAAGACGCGACAGATGTTGGGGATGAAGGGTGCTTCGACGGAGGCAGCTTCGATTTGGAAGATTCGGTTGCAATTGATGAAGCCGATTACTTGGATTCCGCTGATGTGGGGGGTTGTGTGTGGTGCAGCTTCTTCGGGTGAGTATGTGTGGTCGATCGAGAATGTGCTCAAGGCGGCTTTGTGTATGCTCATGTCGGGGCCGTTATTGACGGGTTACACTCAGGTGGTAAATGAGTGGTACGATCGCGAGATCGATGCGGTGAATGAGCCGTACCGCCCGATTCCTTCGGGAGCTATTTCTGGCTCGCAAGTGGTTGTTCAGATCTTTGCTTTACTATTTGGCGGAATTGGAGTGTCTTATGTTCTCGATCGAGCAGCGCATCATGATTTCCCAATTATGACTTGTTTGGCGATCGGTGGTGCATTTGTCGCTTATATTTATTCGGCTCCACCACTGAAATTAAAACAAAATGGTTGGCTCGGTACTTATGCCCTGGGTGCGAGTTATATTGCTCTACCCTGGTGGGCTGGTCATGCTCTATTTGGTACGCTCAACTGGACGCTAATTATCATGACGCTGTTCTATAGTTTAGCTGGACTGGGGATTGCGATCGTCAATGATTTTAAGAGTGTTGAAGGCGATCGCCAGTTTGGGTTAAAATCTTTACCTGTAATGTTTGGAATTACCAAATCCGCTTGGATCTGTGTGCTGATGATCGATATTTTTCAGGCTGGAATCGCTATTTACTTAATCACTATTCACCAGAATCTCTATGCAGCAATTCTATTACTGCTGATTATTCCTCAGATTGTTTTTCAAGATATGTACTTCTTGCGAAATCCGTTAGAAAATGATGTCAAATATCAAGCCAGTGCCCAACCTTTTCTGGTGATTGGGATGCTCGTTGCTGGACTAGCTTTTGGTCATGCGGCGATCTAAAAGAAATAATACTAGTGGTGCAAAAAACCCGACTTTTCT
Source organism: Chamaesiphon sp. OTE_75_metabat_567 (assembly GCA_031387965.1). GTDB lineage: Bacteria > Cyanobacteriota > Cyanobacteriia > Cyanobacteriales > Chamaesiphonaceae > Chamaesiphon. Next base: position 1,370 of record JANNDQ010000549.1, on the reverse strand, counting down.
AAAAAGTCGGGTTTTTGTCCCGAAGGATATGGTCGGTGGAATTGATTATTTCAAACCAAAACCCCTACCTAGATGTTACTAAGGCTTTTTAGGAGCGTCAGCAGGCTTGGTTTCAGTAGTCTTAGTCTCAGTAGTCTTGGTGGTGGCACCATCCTTGGGCGCATCAGTCTTAGCACCATCAGCAGGCTTCATGCTATCAGCAGGCTTCATGCTGTCAGCTGGCTTGGTTTCAGTCTTAGTTTCAGTAGTTTCAGTCTTGGTAGCATCAGGAGCCTTAGCTTCGTTGTTACATGCAGTCAGACCAGTTGTTAGAGCTAAGCTAGCAACTACTAGTAAAGTTTTCCAGTTCATCAAAAATTTCCTCACACTTAAATTTTGAACCGACTTGCGGTTTCGCTTATCATTCTAGCACTGAGATTGCAAAAATCTAGGGTAAGCTGGAGGTCGGAAACCGTATTTATTAGCCGCTAGCGATAGTGGAAACCGAACCATTAACTCCTCACTCCCAAATCATCTGTGAAATCTCCACTTTCCCATCTCACCCTCGCTGATATCCTCGAACGAACGATCGAGTTAAGCTGGTCAGCAGCAGTGATCTTGAAATCTTACTATCGAGGTAGTAGTGAAAATTTAGCGGTGCGGGATAAACTAGAAGGGCCAGTGACGATCGCCGATGAGGCAGTCGATCGACATATTCTCGCTGGTCTTCAGGCAATGTGTGAAGATAGTTGTGGCTATCTCACTGAAGAAACTTACCAGGCTGGCGATCCAGAATTGCCCCAAGACTGGGTGTGGATTATCGATCCTTTGGATGGGACGCGAGATTTTATTGACAAGACTGGAGAGTATGCGATCCATATCGCCCTGACTTACCAACACCGTCCAGTGCTATCCGTCGTAACGATTCCTGAATTCGATCGATTGTATGCAGCGATCATCGGTGGTGGAACTTGGCAGATAGCTGCGGATGGAGTACGGAAACCCGTACAACTAGCACGGGAGAAACAAATAGCTGACCTAATTGTCGTCGCTAGTCGCAATCATCGCAGCGAACAGCTAGTGACATTGCTAGCACAATTACCCTGTCAACAGCAGCGCAAAGTTGGTAGTATTGGCTGTAAGATCGCCGCAATTCTCGAACATCAAGCCGACTTGTATGTGTCTCTATCAGGAAAATCAGCCCCAAAAGATTGGGATCTAGCCGCGCCAGAACTACTTTTAACCGAAGCAGGTGGCAAGTTTACGCACCAAGACGGCAGTCCACTCCGGTACAATCAAGGCGATGTCAATCAGTGGGGGTGTCTGGTTGCTAGCAGTGGAGAATGGCATCAGCAGCTCTTAGCTGCTTGTAAATAATCTATGCGGATCGA
>JANNDQ010000531.1:0-3282 GCA_031387965.1 Chamaesiphon sp. OTE_75_metabat_567 | reverse complement strand
AAGATGGCAAACTTTTTACAGACACACTCGAAATGGGAACATCTCTACGGCAAAAAAAATGTTGTCTTATGGTCACTAACTTTATCAGGTGTTTCACTAATTTTTTATCTATTCTGTAGTGGCCCGGTTCAGGGCGCAGATCGTCCACTCTGGTATCGAATTGGCACTTATATTTTCCAAAATTTGGCTTTGATGGGATCGGGATGGCTCTGCTTGCGCAATGGGTTTAGTAAGCGGATGCCTAGTGGTAGTAAAGTTTGGCTGATGATTGGGATCGCCTTATTTTCTTTTCTGATTGGTAATTTATTTTTTGGTTTATGGGAGTTAGCTTGGGGTCTAGATCCAGTTGGTTCACTAGGCGATCCTTTCTTTGTGATTTTTTATGTTTTCCTGTCACTGGGGATGTTACTAGCGATCGCTAGCAAACGGATTCAGCTAAATATATATCAATGGGCAATTGTTGCCGGAATTACCTTATATGCCACAATCATTGCAAACTGGGTGATGACACCACCACCAGCGGCAGATAATCCTGTTACTCCAGCCGCAGTAGTAGCGATTCAACCTGTTGGCGGAAAGCCCGCTCCAACGGAGAATCAAGTAACTCAAAGTACTACTTCAGCTCCACCCAGTCTAGATGCTCCTGAATGGGTAAAATCTGCGGATCTAGCCCTAAAGCCTTACGGTGAAACGTTGAGTCGATTTTATGTTTGGTGTGATGTCGCTCTATTTGGATTGGCAATTGCCATGATTTTGGCGTTCTGGGGTGGGCGGCTCAGTAATGCTTGGCAAATTAATGCCCAAGCAATTATCTGTTTTTATATCGCGGATACGTGGTTAGTATATGCTACTAATCACATCGGGGGTTATCAAAGTGGATTTATGGTGGAAGTATTTTGGGTGTTTGGTATTGTCCAGTTTGGAGTTGCTGCGGTACTTGAATTTGAACATATGTTAATCCGTCAAAAATCAGAAATCATGGATGAGTTAAATAGTTAACTTGACAATATCCGCCACCAACCACGATCGCACCTGCATATTCAGCCGCGATTTCTAGTTTCTGAATCTGCCAAATTCCACTCAAAGGAGCCGAAATAATCGCCGCAGGGGTACTGGGATCGATCGAGACTTCGATTTGGTCTAAAGGGGTGCTAAGACCAGTTCCACAGGCTTTGAGGTAGGCTTCTTTTTGAGTCCAAGCATGAAAGAATGCCGCTTGTTGCTGACTTGCTGGGAGACTATGAAAGATCGATCGTTCGGCGGCTGAAAAAAATCTGTCAACTAAACCCGCCGCAGGTAAAGGATGGATATACTCTAGGTCGATGCCCACGGGATATTTGCTGCTAACGGCATATACGGCTCGATCGCCAGAATGCGATAAATTAAACTGAAGGTCACTACTTTCAACCCCAGGTTTACCCTGTTCACCATAAGTGAACACAATTTCGGCAGGACTAAGATGGAGATACTGACTGAGAATCTGACGCAAATATCCCCGTGCGACTGTCCACCGATCTCCGTGAATAGGATTGATAAACTTGGCGGCACGTTGGCGCTCAGCAATAGTTAAAGTTTGGCTGAACTCATCAATTTGCTCACGCTCCAAATTGAGATTTACACTCCAAACTTGAATATCGCGCTCTGATAACATGACTGAGATCTGTGGTGCAGGGAATAAGAGATAATTGAGAAAAGCTGATTTTACGCTCGTTCACAGCCGCTTCAGGATAAAATCGAGCTTAGAAAGTAATTGTCATCGAACTAGAATTTAGCATATGCGCACCCATTATTGCGGCACAATCCGTACCGAACACATTGGCGAAACTGTTACTCTCTGCGGATGGGTAGATCGTCGCCGCGATCTTGGTGGGGTGATTTTTCTCCATTTACGCGATCGATCTGGCTCGGTGCAGTTTGTCAGCGATCCAATTCGCACGCCCGATTCTTATCATCTCGCCGAAACACTCCGCAGTGAGTATGTTGTCAAAATTACTGGGCGAGTTTATCAACGTCCTGACGAATCTTTCAACCCGCGCATCCCCACAGGTGAGATTGAAGTCTACGCCGAGCAAATCGAGGTACTCAATCAAGTTCATCAGCAATTACCATTCCAAGTATCTCAAACTGAAAATGAATTTGTCCGCGAAGATTTACGCCTCAAATATCGCTACTTAGACTTACGCCGAGAACGGATGAGTGCCAATCTTCAACTCCGTCATCAAGTTATCAAAACTATTCGTCGCTTCCTCGAAGATCGGCATAACTTTATTGAGATCGAGACTCCAGTTTTAACTCGTTCCACACCAGAAGGGGCGAGAGATTTCATCCTGCCCAGTCGGGTAAATCTGGGTGAATGGTTTGCTCTCCCCCAGTCACCGCAGCTATTTAAACAATTACTAATGGTGTCGGGATGCGATCGCTATTATCAGGTAGCCCGATGTTTTCGGGATGAAGATTTGCGTGCAGATCGCCAACCAGAATTCACCCAACTTGACATGGAAATGAGTTTCATGTCTCAGGAGGAGATTATCAATCTCAATGAAGAATTAATCTATCAAATCTTCAAAGAAATCAAGGGTGTAGAATTAACACTCCCGCTACCGCGTATGACTTACGCACAAGCGATGAATGACTATGGCTGTGACAAGCCAGATACTCGCTTTGATCTAAAACTAGTCAATGTTTCTGACATATTTAAGGACTCCCAGTTTAAAGTATTCTCAGGCGCGATCGCCAGTGGCGGAATTGTCAAAATATTACCTATTCCTGGTGGTAACCAAACTATCTCCAATGTTCGCATTAAACCAGGTGGCAACCTATTCAAAGAAGCCACCGAAGCTGGAGCAAAAGGACTAGCCTACATCCGCGTCCTCGATGACAATGAAATCGATACGATCGGTGCCATCAAGGATTCACTCTCACCCGAAAGTAAGCAACAATTATTAACACTTACAGGTGCCAAACCTGGAGATCTGCTCCTGTTCGGCGCTGGCGATGCCGCGATCGTCAATAAAACACTCGATCGACTCCGGCTCTCGATCGGCAAAGAACTTGGTTTAATTGATGAGAACCAAGTTAATTTATTGTGGGTAACAGACTTCCCGATGTTCGAGTGGAACGCTGACGAAAACCGACTCGAAGCCCTCCACCACCCCTTCACCGCCCCTCATCCCGATGACATCGACGAACTAACTACCGCCCGCGCTCAAGCCTACGACATCATCTTCAATGGTACCGAAATCGGCGGTGGCAGCGTCCGCATCCATCAACGCGAGATTCAAT
>JANNDQ010000524.1:0-8623 GCA_031387965.1 Chamaesiphon sp. OTE_75_metabat_567 | reverse complement strand
TAAATTTATTGAGCGAATAGCATTTTCGGAGGAAAATACAAATATTTTAGATTATGTCAATTCATTTAATAATGATACCGTTGAAGATGTCCTGTACGGGAAAAATCAGTTTAAATCAGAGCAGCAAACTACAAGAAAATTTGCGAATTTAACGCATGAGCAACTTCAAAGGCAGATGCAAACTGCACAAGAAACAGGCAGACATGGAGAGGAAATCTTTCGTACTTGGTTAATACAAAATGGTCAGACCGAAGAAAATTTAAAATGGATATCTAATGATTCAGCTAGGTCGTCTTATGACTACGAAATAACTATGCCCTTCTGGATGCCGTCATTGGAAAAAGCTTATATTGACGTGAAAACAACAAAAAGTCACTTCGATCAGCCTTTTCACATGAGCCTTTCTGAAATTAAATTTGCTTCACGGCATGAGAATTATCGCATTGCTAGAATTTTTGATTTGAATAATATATCAACACAGGTATATATTTTGAGTGGCATCGCTGAGATTGCGAAGAAAATATTGGATAACTTTTCATCTCTTCCTGACACGGTTGCGGTAGACAGCATTTCATTAGTCCCAAGTCAATTCAACATAGAACTAAAATCAGTCGTTGAGATCCTAAGTTAGTAATTTATTCTGATTGGATTACAAACGATAGCAGGTACCGATCTATGGTGCATCCATTACAGTTACCTAAATCTTATGATAAGATTGACCCTTTCCCTGTTTGATATACTATTTGGTTGAGGATCGATCGCATGAGTGGCTTACAAGGTCGAGATTTACTGAGCATGACGGATCTGAGTGCTGAGGAGGCACTTGCCCTACTCCAGCTCGCTGCGGATCTCAAGCAGGGTAAAATTAAGCCGATTTGTCGCAAAAGTTTGGGGTTGCTGTTTTATAAGTCTTCTACCCGCACGCGGGTGAGTTTTTTCGCGGCGATGAGCCAGCTAGGCGGGCAGGTAATCGACCTCAATACTGGTTCGATGCAAATTGGTCGTGGTGAGCCGTTAGCGGACACTGCAAGGGTACTAGATCGGTATCTGGATGTGCTGGCGATTCGGACTTTTGCACATGGGGATGTAGAGACTTTTGCTGAGTATGCGCAGATGCCAATCATTAATGCTCTGACGGATTTAGAGCATCCTTGTCAGGTTTTGGCAGATCTACAGACGATTCAGGAATGTTTCGGACAGTTGGCGGGTTTGAAGCTTGCTTATCTGGGTGATGGAAACAATATGGCACACTCACTGATGTTGGGTTGTGCGACAGTGGGAATGGATATCGCGATCGCCTGTCCCACTAATTTTACGCCAGATCCAGCAATTGTCGATCGAGCAAGATCGATCGCTGCAATTAACGGTACCCAAGTTGTGGTCACACAATCACCGCAGGAGGCGGTAAGTCAGGCACAGGTAGTCTACACCGATGTCTGGGCAAGTATGGGACAAGAGGCCGAATCTGATGCGCGGATGCCCGTATTTCAGCCCTATCAAGTCAATCAGGAATTGCTAACTCTCGCTGATGCTGAGGCAATCGTGCTGCATTGTCTACCCGCCCATCGGGGCGAGGAAATAACTGATGATGTGCTAGAAGGTACTCGATCGCGCGTCTGGGATCAAGCCGAAAATCGACTACATGCTCAAAAAGCTCTCCTGGTCAGCGTGTTAGGTGGTGATTAGAGTAGAAGCGCTTTGTAATCGTTAGCTCGATCGAGCATCGCTATTGATGTATAGTTACTCATCAAGATCGATTGAGCAAGTTCTAAAGTACGATCGACTTGTCTGGATTGATAAATTGTGGTAACTTGAGCCTAGTATCTACAAGGAGCAGTCTTGCTTCCGCAACTTGTCCCTTCCAAGCTTCGCGCAGCATGGCTCATCATCACAGCCTTCGTCGATCGCCTTCAGTTTCGGTCGCCAAGCCACGCCGTCGGCGCTCCTGGCGATTCTTGAAGCTAGTAGTAACATTGCCATTGCTCCCATTAATTTGGCTAGGCTATCGAGAGATCGAGAATACCTGGGTTCAGCCTCAGGTAATTTTTGTATTGGGTGGCGAGGAAGAGCGAGAAATATTTGCGGCAAAATTTGCACGGACACATCCTGATCTCCCCGTGTGGATTTCTGGTGGCGCACCCCAAGGATATACGCGCCGAGTTTTTAAAAAGGCGGGTGTCTCGACTGAAAATTTACATCTGGACTATCGCGCGATCGATACTCTGACCAATTTTACAACATTGGTCGATCGATTTGAATCAAAAGGAATTACCAGCGTCTATCTAGTCACTTCTGACGATCATATCCAGCGGGCGAGAATCGTTGGTGAAGTTGTCTTTGGCAGTCGAGGAATTAAAGTCAAACCAGTAACTTTTAGCAGTGGGAGATCTTCAGAACCAGTTCAGAAAACTGTTCGAGATGGTTTTAGATCTTTCTTGTGGCTAGTTACTGGTTATGCTGGTGGTAAGAGTTGATTAGACTGTTCTGATAGTTAGACTAACAACGAGATCGTTGAAATCTCGATCGCCACCGCCATACATATCTTCTACTGCAAAAGTGTTTGCACCAGTTAGTTTGAAGTGATCGAAACCATCGGGATTGGCACCAAGGTAGTTGAAGTAAGCATGAATCGCGCTACTATCACCACCATTGCTCGGATTTTTGCTGACAAAATCAGTTAATGAACCTTGAGCAACTACTACCGGAGCGTAAATTTTACCGCCAGTAAGATCTTGATTGAGTTTGCTATCGATTTTACCTGCCAGTAAGATCGCACCTTTAATTGCCTCTACGGCATAGTTGACATCCCCAGGTTTAAGAGTAGCACCGCTGGGGAGTTTGATCGTGCCGATCGAGTCTTCGACTGCGTAGAAACCAACGTTGTTATTGTAGGCTGCGTCGCCTTGAGTCTTGATGTCAATTTTGAGCGGTTTACCTGCATAGTCAGTGAGATCGATGACTCGTTGGGTTAAAGTCTGAGTTTTGGTGCCGATTGGGGGTGCAGGTAGTATTGTTATGTCAGGATTAGGGTTGGGATTAGGGTTGGGGTTGGGATTTGGATTAGGGTTGGGATTAGGGTTTGGGTTTAGAACATCAGCGATCGATCCAGTGACGGGTAAAGCTTTGGAGAGTTCTAGTATCCCTAACTTCGAGGGTACTTTGCTACCTGCCACAACATTAAAGTCGTTGTCATTGAGCAACGCGAGGGTATTCGGTGTAACTAGTGCCAGTCCTTCGAGTTTCTCGACTCCGGTGTAGCCCAACTGCGCCGCATTCGCGATGAGGTTTTTGCTGACGACACTAATCTTGGCTGTGACTAATTCTGCGGGGGTGAGTTGCTCAATCGTTTTACCTGTGGGCAAGGTAAAGTTGGCAGGGTTATTGATATTCGTTGCCCCTACTAGATCGATTTGATAAATCAGCTTATTTGAAGCGGTGGTAGCAACATCGTCGCGTTCGACGACGGCAAATTTGCCACCGCCGAGGGAGACAGCATCGCCGAGTTTGTCGGTTTTGGCTGTGCCAACGCCAGTGATATCATCGAGTAAGTACAGATACTCCCCTGTGACGGTCTTAGTGACGGTATCAAATTCTAAAATACGGACGGTGCGGGTAGCTCTAGATACTGTATCGGCAGCGTTGTCAGGATTATCGATCGGACTTTGCATGAAAGCATAGAGCTTAGTACCTTCGATCGCAACTGCTTCAAATCCCCGATTGCTGCGCCGTTGAGCATACACTTCCGGCAGTACTTCGGGACCAAAAGTCCCCGCAGGGAAATCGACAGCGGGCGCAGTGGCTGTACCCTTGGGAATAAACCTATCGATTAATTTACCATTAGTATCAAAATGGTAAATTGCGGGACGGTATTCATCTACTAGCCAGTAGTCGCCATTTGGCGCGACGACAATCCCTTCGACATCGGTACCGACTAGATCGTTTTCCAATACTTTACCGTCGAGATCGACACCAATTTCATCGGTGTAGGCTAGTCCATTCGCCCCAGCTTGGAGGTTCGGCAATCCGGTGAGCGGTGTCTTGCCATCTGGTCTAAATAAGCCAGTCCGCTTGGTGATGCTAATCTCACCGGAAGTGCGGTTGAGTTCAAAGCTAACTATTTCTGGCTGAAAGCTAGGTAGATAAAACGGACGATTAGCGCCAGTTGGTTCACCGTTGGGGCCACGATCAGTATTTGTGACAAACTTGAGATTACCATTAGCAGCGATCCCTTGGAAGTATAGTCCAGAGAAACCACCGAGGAAGATATCTTGTCCTTTGGAAGTGGTGCCGAGTTTGGGTAGGTTAGTAAAATCGTAGGTAGTCACATTGCTACCCGCATTATTTGGTGCCTTGATGTCTACTGCGACTGTATTGCTATTAAGACTACCTGGGGCAGTATTTTTGAGTAGTGCCAGCTGTTGAGTGCCAAAACTAATCGTGGCATCACTGCCGGATTTAGCAACAGTCAGATCGCTAAAATTGTTAACACCTGCTAAGCTGACCCTAATTGTGTCATTGAGTCGATCGAAATCAGTAATTGTATTGGGAGTAGTCGGGACATCCACATTGGCAACCCAGATGACATCCTTGCCTGCACCGCTAGTAATTGTGTTGCCGCCTTGCCCACCATAGATCGTATCATCGCCCGCATCGCCGGAAACTGTATCATTGCGATCAGCGTAGATCAGATCGTTACCATCACCACCAGTTAAGGTATTGCTGCCATTGCCATCCGATGATAGTCGATCATTACCTGCTTCCCCAAACAGTTGGTCTTTGGTATAACCATACAGCTCATCATCCCCGTCACCACCGCGTAAAATATTGCTCCCCGCTCCAGCTAAAGCATCGAGGAAGTCATTTCCGGCTAAACCGAATAGTGTATCGTTGCTTTTGCCGCTACTAATGAACAATACGTCGTTGTTAGCGGTGCCGTTAACTGTTGCCATGAAGTTTAGAGGGTAAAGGGGTGACCGCTAGACATAATCAGCCCAAAGCTGGAATAGTCTATCTTATTAGCAGTAAAACTTTACCATTAAGGAAAAAAATTCAGCGTTAAATCCAGCACATTAAAGTACTAACATCCAGCTAAAAAGATTAAGATCTAATTAAGAGAATGTCTCAGACAAATCATCAAGTTTTGGATACCCTCAAAACTGGCAGGATTAAACATTCAAATAGCTTTTGTATAGCTTTAGCACTTGTAAGAGCTAGTCTGATTTAATCGTTCACACAGTTCTAACATTAAGACTAACAACTAGATCGTTGAAATCCTTGTCGCCACCACCATACATATCTTCTACGCCAAAGGTGTTGTTTCCCATTAGTCGGAAGTGATCTAGCTTGTCAGGATTGGCACCAATATAATTAAAGTAAGCGTGAATATCATTCGCACCACCGCCATTGGTCGGATTTTTGGTAACGAAGTCAGTTAATGAACCTTGGGCAACGACTACAGGTGCATAAATTTTACCGCCAGCTAAATCTTGACCGAGGATGCGATCAGTCTTACCTGCTTGGAGGACAGCATTTCTGATTGCTTCAACCGCATAGTTCACATCACCGGGTTTGAGTGTGATGCTATTGCTGAGCCTAATCGTGCCGATCGAGTCTTCGACGACATAAAAACCGATCTGATTGCTATAGCTAGCATCACTTGTACTCGTCAAATCCACTTTGAGCGTTCGACCCGCGTAATCGGTGAGATCGATCGTTCTACCTTGCTGTAAACCTTGGGATTTGGTGCCGATCTGGTTAGCCTGAGCAGTAGTGTCTAATTTGACAACATTGAGGACTAGTCCGCTACTGGTATTGGCAGTTAAAATCGTTGCTGCTCCGCCAATCCCAAAAGTTTGAGTGCCAGTGATGGCTCGATCGAATGTTCCTTTGCCAGTAGCTGGATTGATGCTAATCTGAGTCGCACCCGTTCCATCAGGGATGATCTGCGCTGTAAATCCGCTGAGTTTACCACCTTCAAAACTGAGTCCGTACACGTCAGTAAAACCAGTCAGACCAATTTTGGTCGCTTGAGCAGGATTGGCGAGGGGAATCTGCCAGAGGGCATCGCTAGACGTATTAGTAGCGTCGAGTGATGTCGCCAAAAATCGCTGATTTGCGGCATCATAAACTAGATCTCCACCAATCAAAAAGCTCTGAGGTAGAGTCGCTAGATTAGTCGCAATATTTGTTTGGACATCGATCCGATAAAATCTAGCGGCTTCTCCCGCATAGCCAATTCCATAAAGCTGATTATCCGCTGCAAATTCCAAAGCGGCGATCTTGCTACTCAGACTATTGCCGTTAGCATCCTTCATCACGCCCACCAGCTGAACTTGCTGCGATCGATCCAAACTCGGATCGATTCGATATAACATGTCTAAGTTCGCTGGTGTCGGATCAGCCCCAACCCCATACAATTGACCATTGGGCGCAAGGGCAATATCTGCCAGCGCGAAAGCAGATCCAGCACTTGCCAAGGAAAAATATTTACCACTTTGACCGATCGTACCAACGATCGAACTAGTCTGCTGATCGATGCGATTCGGTGTGTAAGGGCTGACGATCGAAGTTGCTTTACCGCCATCACCGATCGATAATTGGTAATCGCCCAACTGAGAACTAGTCACCCGCAGTTTGTAATTAATGCCAGGAAATGTTGTCCCAGGGATTACCAGTGTCCCTACTCCAGCCTGAATACTTTGAGCGATTGTCTCACCTGTTGCGGCATCAATAAATTCTAGAATAGTGCTGCCAGAACTAGCTGTGGCACGTTGCAGCGTAATATTTAGCTGCCTGAAATCATCCAAGCCAGAGAGATCGTATTCATCATAGTAAGCACCATTAAGGGTACTTGTTGAATCTACCCGTTTGAGGTCGGTACTGGTGAATGATCCGGCAATACTCTGACCTAGTTTAATTTCCGTCATCTGCTAACAATCTCGGTTACTTGCATTTGGAGATTGAATTATTTCTGCTGGGGCAATTCAATCTACACACAAACTAACACGAACATTTTGCGAATCGACACCGCATAAAGTATCAAAAAGGCGAGTAATTAACTCACGTTTGAAAGTAGAGACATTATGCTGAACTAACCGATATTCAAGTAGCTCGACCCGATCGACATATACTAGTAGCTCTTGATGCTCTGTGTCTGTAATCGATCCAGCCTCATTTTGCTGATGCAGATAAGCCAATCTTGTTTTTTCTTCAAGGGGCAGCCATCGAGTTTAGTGACGATGAGTTTGCAGCAATGCTCCAGGCATTGAAAAGTGTTATCTTCAATTGCTTATTATCCTATCGATCGTCTTCAGATGGAGAGGTTTCTGGATTATTTAAGTCTTCTGAAACACCAATGAATCCAGTAATGATGCTTTGATTTGCATCATGAGCGGCACTCGCGGAGCGTATCCGATAGGATGGTTTCAATCGCTGGAGTGTCCTAACAGCCTTGGCGGTTGCTATACCTACGAGTACAACGCATTCAGGTAATTTTAACCAATAAATTATCCGGTACCCACCACTTTTGCCACGGCTAGCATCACTATTACGAACTCGTACCTTGAAAACTTCTGCATCAAGACCTATCAATCGATCGCCAAGAATCTCACCCATTTGAATTTGTGTCAAAATTGGCTAAAGATCGGATTTGATGTTGCGATACTTTTTTTCTAGTTTACGTACTTGTCGTCTGAATTCAGAAGTCAATCTGATTGGCAATAGCTTGTTCTAGCAACTTAGTCATACAAGTTAGTCTAGGTATAGTTATCTTGAGTTTATTTTTATTCTAAACCGAATGAGGATGATTATTTTGAAGCATTTAGAATATAATCTCGTCATAGACTTGCTCGATTGGGAATGTCAAATTGATACTTTTGAGTTCAATCAAATCTCCGGATTGATAGTTGATAATCTGCCAGTTGTCACCATTATTTTTGCGAAATAGTTCGATCGCGACTAAGCTCGAATCGACTAGTAGATACTCTTGCAAGTCGAGATTCTCTCGATACATTCTAAATTTATTGCCTCGGTCATAAGCTTCTGTGCCAGGTGATAAAACTTCGACGAGCAGGCAGGGATAGGTAATGTATTGAGTGTTGGTGCGATCTCGTTCGTCGCAGGTGACGCTGACATCGGGATAAGTATAATCGTTCGAGTTGAGAATGTTTACTCTACAATCAGAATTACCCACCTGACAACCACTCCCGCGTAAGTGAGCTTTAAGGATAAAGCCAAAGTTCAGTGCAATCCTACCATGATTGAGAGTCCCACCTGTCATGGCATAAGCTTCGCCGTTGAGATACTCATGGCGGCAATTTTGTTGTTCTTCCCAAGCGAAGTATTCTTCAGGTGTAAATCTCGGAAATTTTTCTTTGATAGCAATCATATGTCTTTCGAGCTGAATTCGATTGAGGTTTGCTGATGCGATTACCTACGTTGTGATTCCGCAAACAAGTATTGACGAGTTTATTTCGAGTTGGGGCGGGGTTGTTCTCGTTGAGGTTGACGTGGCTAAAAGTTCTTATGTTGTCAGCGTACTTTTGCCGATCCGTGCTAATTTTTGGGCATATAACTCTCGATCGAGTTGAGCTTCTATTTCTGCTAGTTCTTGGTTGAACTGGGC
>JANNDQ010000475.1:0-5433 GCA_031387965.1 Chamaesiphon sp. OTE_75_metabat_567 | reverse complement strand
GTTGGCAAAGCCACTCCGAATAGGAGAAACTCACGTTATCTAATAATTCTGCGGAGTGAATAGAAGAAAGTCGGTTAAGAGATAGAAGCCGCTTCAGCTAGATCGAGCTAAGTCAGCACCGATGACATCATCGCCGCAATTGCCAAACTCATCGCAATCCGATGATCGGTATAACTATCCAGCTCAGCACCAACCAGCGATCCGCCCCCAGTAATTTCTAAACCATCTGGAAATTCAGTAATTTTAGCGCCCATTTTAGTTAATTCTGCCGCCATTACTTGCAGTCGATCGCTCTCTTTTACCCGCAATTCTTCAGCATCTCTGATGATTGTCGTTCCTGTAGCAAAAATAGCAGCTACAGCCAAGATGGGGATCTCATCAATCAAGCGGGGAATGAGATCCCCGCCAATTTCACAAGCTTTTAATTTACTGTGCTTAACTCGCAGATCCGCTACAGGTTCACCCGCAACTTCCCGCTCATTTTCGCGAATAATATCAGCACCCATTAATTCTAATGCCACCAAAATTCCAGTGCGAGTTGGATTAACTCCCACATTTTCAATATACAACTCCGAACCAGGCACGATCGATCCAGCCACTAACCAAAATGCCGCCGAACTAATATCCCCAGGTACGATCACATTTTGCCCCGTCAGCTTGGGATAGCCAGTAACAGTCGCACTATGAGTCTCTGGATCGACATCTATTTGCGCCCCAAACGCCCGTAACATCCGTTCGGAGTGATCCCTCGATAAAGCTGGTTCCGTAACTGTTGTGCGCCCGTATGTCATCAATCCAGCGAGTAATATTGCTGACTTAACCTGAGCTGAAGCGATCGGTGAATGATAATGAATTGGCTGTAATTCTTGCCCCCGCACGGCTAACGGTGCCAGTGAGTTGTGCTTGCGTCCCCAGATCTGCGCCCCCATCTCAGTTAGGGGTGTGACAACTCTAGACATCGGGCGCGATCGCAGAGAGTCATCACCAGTTACAGTAAAGAAGCGATCGGGATGAGATGCCACAATTCCTAGCATTAGTCGCATTGTCGTGCCTGAGTTTCCAGCATCAAGCACACCCACAGGCTCCTGAAGCTGTCCCAGTCCAATTCCGGTAACTGTCACCAGCTCAGTATTTAACTCCGAAATCTCGGCACCCATTGCCGTAAAACAAGCGGCTGTACTCCGAGGATCTTCACCCAACAGTAATCCCTGGATCGTCGTCTCCCCCTCCGCCAAGGCTCCGAGCATTAGGGCGCGATGAGAAATCGACTTATCCCCAGGAATCTTTAATCTGCCCTGAAGTGACACTCCAGCAGCAGGGGTGTTAATCGTAAGAGTTTGATGAGAATCTACTGTTTGCAGCGTAATCACGGGAAGTTTAGAGAGAAGTCTAGATTTTCATTGTAAGAGGGATGGGCGATCGAGATCCAAACCAAATCCTAAATCAAATCCCCGACTTCTCTAAGAAGTCGGGGATTTCGTAGTAATCATCACAATTATTTGCTAACTTTGATAGTCACGATTTGCTTCTGTCCAATCTTACCCAGCGGTTGTGGTGGCTGGAGATCCCGCGTAAATAGCAATCCGCCCGCATTATTTGTGCTGACGGTGACTTGTTTTTTGGCAGTCCAGTTAAATTGTGTGCCGACTTTGAGGCTACCAGTAAACTTTGTCGTGCCGTCGATCCCAATTTGCGCCCAGGTAGGCTGTTTAACCACAATCCCCACTGGCACATCTGGCAGTTCTGCGGGTGCAGGTGCAATGATGGCTGGTGGTTGAATTATATTTTGGTCAGCGGGTGCGTACTGTGGTTTGATCGCATTATTAATCAGATGAGAAGTGATAGCACCAATGCTCACTAGCGCAAGGGTGTAGCCCAGGTAGACATAAACTGGATTCACCCGCGTCGGATAATTAAAGTTAGTGACTTGGAGTTTTGTGTTCGGCTCAAATGGGGCTAAATCTTTCTCCCAGGTGGGTACCTGTTGTGATATTGCCATACCATCTAATCCCAGACTATTGGCATAGCGCTTGACCATCCCTTTGACATACACGGGTTCTGGTAGCATTTCTAGATGACCTTCTTCGATCGCCTGAATCAGCCGAGGTTGAATCTGGGTCCGTGCGGACATATCATCGAGGGATAGATGATGATCTTCCCGCAGTTCTCGCAATTTAGCGCCAATTTGCTCCAGGATCTGGCTGGGATCGGGGAGAAGTGGCTCTGGTATAGTCTCGATCTCAACTGATGTTTTTGGCTGGCGATGTTCCAAAAAAGATGCCGCAGCTACAAAAATCGGGGATTTTGATAATTTGAAAGTGGTAATCTGCTTGAGCGGGGTCTGTGGAGTCACGATCGGGATTAGTGTTTTGGTTAGCGATAATTCTTTGATCAATACTTGAGCAGATCGCTTCATTGATTGAAAACGATCTTCGGTTCTGAGTCTAATTTTCAGCTGCTGCTAAGTGATCCCAGCGTAGAGGCTGCTAAGTTCTGCCGATTGCAAATGACGGTAAGAGCCGATCCCCAGAGAGCGATCCCCATCAATCTGGATGTCCCCAATTTTGGTACGATGAAGATCCAAAACTGGGTGTCCGAGCTGAGTTGCTACTCTTCTAATCTGCCTATTTCGACCTTCAGTCAGGACAATATTTAGGAGTGTCCGGTTAGTTCGAGCTTCAATCTCGATCACCTGAGCGGGTAAGGTATCTTTCCCGTCTAAATCGATGCCGTTGCGCCAATGATCCAGCACTGCACCAGATGGTTGACCCCGCACCCACACCATGTAAGTTTTACTGATACTGTGGCGCGGGTGAGTCAATCCAAATGTCAACTCGCCATCATTGGTGAGCAATAATGCACCACTAGAATCAATATCTAATCTACCGACTGGATGTATTCCTTCATATGCTCGCAATTGAGATGGTAATAATTCCAACACTGTCGGACGACCTTGTGGATCGAAACAGGTAGACACGATCCCAACTGGTTTATTTAGGAGTAAATAAATTGGTTCGGGTCGGCTCTGTACTGAGATCAGTCTACCATCAACTTCGATTCGATCGGTAGTGGGTTCGGCTGTTTGTCCTAGTTGGGCAACCTCGCCATTTACCTGTACTCGTCCAGCCAAAATTAGCTGCTCGGCACGGCGACGTGAAGCAATTCCCCATTGAGATAATATTTTCTGAAGCCTTGCCGCCATCTAGGTATTAGGTATTAGGTATTAGGTGTTAGGTGTTAGGCTTTGACCGGGTTGAATACTACTCACCAAATCAGTTTAATTGTTTCGGCATTTGAAATATTGAGCTGACCTAGTAAATTTATTTATCCTTGATCTCAGTATCGACAGACAATCAGGAACTATTTACATGTAAGATTGTTTGCAGCAAAATTACTCAAAAACTTAGCTAAATTGACAAATCAAACAAAAGGCATTGTTGGTTCGATTTTAGCGCCAGCTTGTCGAGCATGGCTACGATCGCAAGTATCCCATGTAGACGACCTGCAAGTACATATTGCTGGGGGCAGTCGCCAAATCCTCGGCGGCACCATTCCAAGGGTGACTGTGAGCGCGGTAGGAGCGATTTATCAAGGACTTTCACTGGGATCGATCGATCTCATTGCCGAGAACATTCGGATTAATCTACCCCAAGTACTCAAAGGGCAACCTTTACGGCTGCTAGAACCGATTGCTGTGATGGCTAAGGTCAAATTCAGTGAATCTGACCTTCAGGCATCTCTAGCTGCCCCACTGCTGTCTCAGGCGATCACTGATCTGTTTGGTCAGATGCTGACTACCAATCTACAGCAACCTGAATGGTCGATCGATTGGCATCAGCTTGAGATTACTCCACAGACATTAAGATTGCAGGGAGATCTCAGTGCGAATGGAGAAGTATCAACAATTGAGATTTTGACGGGAGTGGCAATTCTCGATGGACACATGCTCCACCTCGACCCACTCAAGATTACTTGTGAGATGGATCTACCTGGTCGCAATATTACCAGGCATTCTATTGATCTCGGCGAGGATGTCAATATTACTCAACTGGACTTGCTCACTGGTAAGTTGCTATGTCAAGGACGGATTCAAGTTAATCCCTAATTTACACCCGCCGAATGCCTCGTTTAACTAACGATCTGCCCATCCCTGCTACCGATCTCAGTGTCCGAATTCGATCGACCATTAGCGCTTGTTGGCTGTAGATCTGACGGAACTGGAAGATTTTGGTGCGGAGCGCCCCAATCGATCTCGGAGCTTCGCTCGACAGAATCTGGCATTCACCAATCCATCGATCGAAAAAGCTGGTCAATCCAACTATCTGACGACGCAATCGCATCGTCTGGATCGCGATTGCTAACAGAATGATCGCGATCGCACAGTTGCCCAAAGTAACGGCAATAACCAAATTCATCACAACGGCAAAGGATCGTCACGCTAAGTTAATCGCACTTTGATAGTTTATCTCAAAAAAAGTTCGATCACCTACTTGCCAACTAGAGAAAGCTGGTGATATAATAACAAAAGACGTTATTACGTTGGTCATAATCCTCGGTAGCTCAGTGGTAGAGCGGTCGACTGTTAATCGACTGGTCGCAAGTTCGAATCTTGCCCGGGGAGTTGTTTTCATACCATTAAAAATATCAAACCAGGAATTTAGCTTAAACAAGCAAATTCCACATTTTTGTTGGCTATCGATAGTTTGGAAACAATCGCCTAGTTTCGTAGTCTTCGGATCTGAAGCTACAAATATAGACTTTCTTTTGAAATCACCTAATGTACAAAAAATTTCCGACTTTTTTGGCACACCCTTTATTGTGGAGTCTGGCAATAATGACCCCAATTATGCCCCTAGTCATATCTCCATCTTCGGTTCAAGCTCTGCCAGAAGCACAAATTGTCGATAAACTTCAGAAAGTCCCCGTTTTCACAATCACCAATCAAACGGGAAACTTCTTTCAACAAAGTGTTGGCCCTGCTGGTAAAAATCAGCTGTTCACGCCAGTATTTATGGAGTTACAAGATGCTGTAGGTTTCTTGAAGAAATTAAAAAAAGAACAGCCGAAAGAAACTAAATCAGCTCAGATCACCATTGTGCCGCTGAGTGAAGTTTATAAGCTCCAAGTCGAAGCCAAAAAGAAGTCGGACAACATGAATTTTTCGTTCGTCCCGTCGCAGCAGCAACTCAAAGGTGCCCTGGCTATTCTCAAAAAACCATACCAACAAAATACTGCATATCCAGTCCCATTATTTGTGATTGCGATCGCCGAAAAAGATAAGTACGTAACGATTCAGTCAAACAATCTCACATCCTTGTTCTTTGATAAACAAGAAGCCCTACAAGTACTAGCTGGATACAAAAAGAAAGATCCCAAGTTATTCGCCAAGGCAGAGATCAAAGTTAATTATCTCCAAAATATTCTTGAAGATTT
>JANNDQ010000454.1:0-7813 GCA_031387965.1 Chamaesiphon sp. OTE_75_metabat_567 | reverse complement strand
CAAATTCGAGGTGAGTAAGCTTAATCGTCGCTGTTCGCCAAATTGCCTCAAATCTTTCAGGGATTAGCGTCAGTTCACCATAGCTGAGAATCTCACTGTGTTTAGCCGCTTGCGGAATTCGGTCAGTACGGCGCAGCAGTGCCCGCACCCGCGCCAGTAGCTCCTCGATTTCAAATGGTTTGGTCAAATAGTCATCCGCACCAGCATTGAACCCTTCTACCTTATTCTGGGTTTGACTCAGCGCTGTTAACATTAGAACTGGAATATCTGAAGTCCGCTCATCGCGGCGCAATCTTTGGCAGACTGTATAACCATCAACCTTAGGGAGCATCAAATCTAATACAATTAAATCTGGCTGAATTTGGATTGCCATTGCTTGCCCCTGAAGACCATCAGGTGCCTGATTGACCTCATATCCTGCCATTTCGAGGTTAATACAGACTATTTCAGCGATCGCTGCATCATCATCGACGACTAGTATTCGAGGCATGTTCAAGGGATTATGTGTGAATTTCTAAAAAGTTTGTTAAAGAAGTCTTTATGTAAGAATTATAAACTGGATTGAGATCGGTGCGTTTGTTTTAATATTTTGTAGTCTGGTGAATGGTGAATGGTGGATAGTGGATAGTGGATAGTTATTTTTTAGCCTAAAGCCTAAAGCCTAAAACCTAACACCTAACACCTAACACCTAAAGCCTAAAGCCTTCCCCCATGACAACCCGCCCCCCGACTGAACCAACTTGGCTGACTATCTTCCGGCTGCTGCGCTGGGATAAACCCGCTGGGCGATTAATTTTGATGATTCCTGCATTATGGGGACTCTGCCTAGCTGCAAACGGAAATCCACCGCTGCCATTACTTGGCGTAATTATTCTGGGCACCCTGGCGACTAGCGCTGCTGGATGTGTTGTCAATGATTTATGGGATCGGGATATTGACCCCCAAGTTGAGCGTACCAAAAATCGTCCACTGGCGGCGAAGTCACTATCGATCGCAACTGGCATCGGTGTATTAATTGTTTCCCTGATCTGTGCAGCAATTTTGGCGCTGTATCTCAATCCGCTGACTTTCTGGCTGTGTGTAGGCGCTGTGCCTGTGATTTTGCTATATCCAGCGGCAAAACGAGTATTTCCTGTCCCCCAACTGGTACTATCGATCGCCTGGGGATTTGCGGTGTTGATTAGTTGGTCGATGGTGACGGCGAGTTTGGCTACTCCCACCTGGTATTTGTGGGGGGCGACAATTTTTTGGACACTGGGATTTGATACAGTTTATGCAATGTCCGATCGGGATGACGATCGCCGAATTGGGGTCAATTCTAGTGCGCTATTCTTTGGTAAATACGTCGCCGAAGCGGTAGCGATCTTTTTTGTCCTGACGGTTGGTTTACTAGGCTTCACGGGCAAGCTAATGGCTCTAGGATCGATGTTTTGGCTATCGCTGGGTATGTCCGCTGGGTGCTGGACTTGGCAATATCTGCGGCTCAAGAAACCACGGATTCCACCCTCCTTTTATCCCCAAATGTTTCGAGAAAATGTCTGGATTGGTTTTGGGTTATTATTAGGCATGGTATTGGGAATCAAATATTAATTAAATTATTATGCCGTTAGATGTAACTACTGCAATTTTACAGCGTCGATCGATCAAAAGCTTCAAACCAGACCCGATCGAGCCAGCCCTACTCCGTCAACTCGTAGAACTCACTGTAGCTGCTCCAAGTAGCTACAATCTCCAAGATTGGCGGATTGTCGTCGTTCAAGATCCTGAACAGAGAGCAGCTCTCGGAGTAGCTTGCTTCAATCAATCCCAGATTATTCAAGCACCAATCAATTTTGTATTTGCGGTAGATATCAAGGCTGGAGAGCGAGATATCAGCCCAATTATTGAACAGGGGATTCAAACTGGTGCGTGGAGTGAGGGTACCGCCAATTACTTCAAGAAAGCGATCCCTGATTTTGCTGTCACACTGGGCGATAAAGTGCGGGAGTATGCGATCAAAGATGCGATGATTGCCGCTACTCACACCATGCTGGCAGCTGAAGGTTTGGGCTTATCTACCTGCATGATGAATGGCTGGAGCGAGGATCAAGTCAAGGCAGTCATCGGCGCTGAAAATGACCCTGATATTGCGATCGCGCTAGTATTACCGATCGGTTACGCAGCAGAACCCCGCAAGAATCCAGGTCGGATGCCATTTGAATTTAATGTATCACTCGATAGAATCGATCGTCCTTACTCTGGTTAATTTTTTAGGTGCTTTTAGTAAGCACCCAAAGATTAGTAATTGATTATAAATATGCCAGCAAAAGATTTCTACCATGATACTGTTAGAACTGCTTTAGAAAAAGATGGGTGGATAATCACGGAAGATCCACTGACGTTGAGTATCGGTAGTAGATCTGTATATGTCGATCTAGGAGCGAGAAAATTGTTGGCAGCAACCAAAGGAGAACTTCAAATTGCTGTTGAGATAAAAAGCTTTATTGGCAATTCGCCAGTGCGTGAATTAGAAACTGCATTAGGTCAATATCTTCTATATTCTCAGATATTGGAAGAACAAAAATCTGACCGAATATTATATCTTGCGATTAGTCAAACAGTTTATCTAGATTTATTTTCAGAAGCAATTGGTCAACTGATAATAAGTAAGAATCATCTCAATTTAGTTATTTTTGATATCCAAAATAAGGAGATTACTAAATGGATAACCTAAAGAATTATGGTGAGATTGTTGAAAAAATTTTACGAGAATATGCGGCGATCACATATAGCCATAGTGACATCAATCGCCGAGTAGTAATTGATGCAGAACGAAACCAATTCTTTTTGGTAATAGAAGGTTGGGATGGCGACAGAAGGATTCATGGCTTCTTGATCCATGTCGAAATACGAGACGATAAAGTTTGGGTGCAAAGGGACGGAACTGAAGACGGTATCACTGATGAACTCTTAGCAGCAGGGATTCCGAAAGATCGGATCGTATTAGCTTTCCATCCTCCTTACATCAGACAGCATACTGAATATGCGGTAGGTTAGAATCACAATTGATTCCTCGACTTGATTTGAATATATCGATCGACTAATTGATCGCTAATTTGCGTCGCGGGTGCATCTAAAACTAGGACACCTTTACGTTTGAGATTGGCAAAAGCGAGTTCGCGCTGACGGAGCAGATCGAGGGCAACGGCTTGGGTATATGCACCAGGAATATCTGCGGCTAGTTCACGCGCACGAACATCGACTTGCGGATCGCGGAGGGTGACGCAGAAGGGGAGGTAGCGCGGTGTGAGTCTACCCAGGGCAGTCAGAAGTTCGGCTGAGGCGATGTCGTCTATGATGTCGGTAATGATCACAACTAAAGCGCGGCGGCTCTGTTGTCTAAGAATGGTAGTTACCGCGCCGAGGTAATCTGGCTCCAACAATTCCGGCTGAATCCGGCTCACCCGATCGAGTATTCTGGAGAAGTGATTTTGTCCCTGTTGGGGTGGAATCCAGTTAGTCAAGTATCGATCGAATACGCCGACACCAACTCGATCTCCCCGCTGAATCGCGGTTAAAGCTAGGGAGAGCGTCGCATTTAAGCCAAAGTCAAATCGCTTATATCCCTGAATATTTGCTGTCATCAGTCGCCCGCGATCGAGTAGGATGATTACTGTCTGCTCCTGTTCTGGCTCTAGTACACGGATCAAGGGACGATTGCGACGGGCGGTAGCTTTCCAATCGATCGATCTAGGATCGTCACCAATATTATATTCCCGCAGTTCGCTAAATTCTGTGCCGATGCCCCGCTTTTTAGATTGACGCATTGCGCCTGTAGACTGCAATGCTAGCTTGATTGACAAAGCTTTTAATCCAATTAAATCAGGATAAACAGCTACAGTCTGCGCGGAATCTACCCGCCACTGTTGCCAAGCTAATCCCCAATCACTCAATTGTCTAACTTGAATCCCTTGCCAAGCGTACTCGCCCCGCTGGTAAGGATGGACTGTATAGGTCGTTGTTTGAATATTACCTGATTCTAACCGTCCTGAAATTAGTTGAGGTGTTCCAGGTAAATCTTGCGGGACACCATCCTGAATCTGGTAATTAAACTGTCGAGATTTACTCCCGCTTGTGCCAGCTTGAATCGTCAGGGTAACTGGATTATCCCGTGTAATTGAAAGCTTCCCTACTTCCGCTCGACTGACTTGGACTCGATCGCCTTTACTGCGCCAAGCGTCAATACCTGCAAAAATTAAGATGGCTAAGTACCAGCTAAATGTTACCAGTAATGCGATGTTAGTACCCCGTTCAGGTATTAACACCGCAATCAGGGTACTAGCCAATCCCCCACCAGCTAACAACCACAATGTTTTAGCACTAGGGATAAAGCCGAAGATTTGAGTCATAGGAATGATAGGTTATTCGCTATTATTCAACATCTCCGCCCTACCCGATTAGAAAAACTTCAGCAGCATCGAACTCAATCCTGTCAACAGATCGACAACATTCCCATTCCCAACATTGGTATTTGATTCACTGGGCTGGCTGGCGAACTTGATCTTGGCGATCAGTGCTTGAGCTACTTGAGTTCCTTCACGATCGGCTTGAGAGAAGAATAAACGTTCCGCCACCATAGCATCTTTGGTCGCGCCTCGATCGTCTTGGAGCCGGAATTTTGCCATTGCTCTGGCGAGATATGCCCCTGGAAATAACGGTTTGAGTCCAATTGCTCGATCGTAATTTTCTACGGCACTGGCAAAATCATTTTTCTGCCATTGCGCATAGCCCCACCGATAAAAATCTTCGGCGGTACCCAATGTCGTCGGAATTCCGACAGCACCTTCTAGATAAGCATTGCGGATATCTAGCCCTTGAACATTAGCATTCGTCAAGTAGGCTGTGCGTAAATCTGTCCCGGTGAGATTAGCACCACGCAGATCTGCACCCATCAGATTGGCACCATAGAGTGATGCACCAGACAGGTTAGCACCGCGTAAATCTGCACCAGTAAGATTAGTCTGGCTGAGATTCGCACCGACGAGGTTTGCTCCGCCTAATTTAGCTCCAGTCAAATCGTTCGATACCAATCCAGCACCAGTCAGATCGCACTGAGGACAGTTTTTGGTTGAGAGGAGTTGGCGAAGATGAGTGCTGTTTTCAGCTCTAGCTGGGCTGGTGAAGCTGGTTAGCAGCAAAATTGTGGTTGCGATCGTGGAAAGTTTTTTCATGGGGAAATAGGGGTTAGGGGGTTAGGGGTTAGGCTTTAAATTGTAGGTTGGGTTGCGCGTAGCACTAGCGAAGCATCTCTGCCAGGAGATAACCCAACAAACGCACCAACTCTAGAAATGTTGGGTTTCATTCTTCAACTACCCAAAAAGATTTTTCTGTCAATCAGGGTTAGATGTTGGGTTTTATATATCTGTTCTATTCTTTAATTTAATAAGGTAAGTTACTGAGATCGTCAGTATTATTTATTTGCTCTGACTGTTTAGCAGATCGAGCTTGTTCCCAGGCGCGATCTGCTGCGGCGATTTGGGTGAATAAATCCGCAGAGTGGCGGGGTGGTTGCTGTAATAGTCGATCGATCTGATATTTCGATCGAATGGTGGCTAATTCTGTGGGTGAGAGCCGAGGTTCTGTCCACTCAAAGTCAGCCGCAGTATAGACTGGCAGTCTAGTACCGAGTTGTTCGATCGGCAGATCTGGCAACCTTACTAGTAAGTATTCCCGCACGCGGCGGATTTCTGCAAATCGCTGGTCAATTTCATTAAGAATACCGATAAATTGGCTGAGATGGTGAGTCGTAATTGCTACCCGAACTTCGATGTCATCGAGCGGAATCCCTAACCTGTCAGCTTTTGCTAATAGTTCTGGCGGAATCTGATCCAGTGAGGGCGGATTAATCGCCGCTGACAGCTCGGCTAATGAACGCTGAATCTGTTCTACAGTAGTCCCAATCGTCTCCCTCAATGGCTGTTGATCGACGGGGATTGCAGCTAATTCTGCTAGACTTTGAGTGGCTGACTGAAGCAGCGCGATCGCATTATTGAGGTGATTAGTCATCGGAGCTGGCAACGTATGGACTATATTCAGATCGATCGTACCAATTGTATGGAGCTTATTCTCCAAGAGTTTCCTGCTTTCCAGCGGCAGTGGGATCTACATTTAGAATCTTGGATTCCAGCGATTCCCCGCCCCATCGTCTTAGATATAGCTGAATTTAGCGACTTTGCGATCGATCTAATTGCTACAGGTGTCGAGCCAGAAATCATTAAACTCACCGCCATCATTGAACGAATGTTACTACAGAGCGATCCAGTGATCGAATATGCTTTTCGGACGATGTTCTTGGAACAGATCGCTCGTCGCAGTAACCAATCTGGACGATCAATCAATCTATTTATTAGTAAACTCCAACCTCTAGGATATTACCATTGGCAATCGATGGATCAACATTGGAATATTCCTCAGTCCGGTGTGAAAATTGATTAAACTCTCTGCGAAAGTCAGGTATTAGGCTTTAGGGGAAGATATAGACAAAGTTTATTCTGGCAGGGAATCTATTAAATTAACCTCCACTGACTGGTGGAATTAGGACAACTTCGTCTCGATCGAGCATAATTCGATCGGGATCGACAAATTCGAGATTGATGCCAAATCGCGTCACATCATGCCATTGAGCTAAAGCTGGTCGATCGATCGTCAATCGCTCTAATACTGCCTTGACAGGCGTATTTGGCGGAAACTGATATGATACTTCAGCTGCATCAAATGCTTCTTGATAAACAGCAAAAAGCTTGATTGTGACAGTGATTTCGGCAGTTGGGGAAGTCATCGGCAATTGACAAAGTGAGTTACTGGCTAATCGTATCAACTCTCAACGAATAGGTTCTCGTACCGTCAACCCTTATAATAGAAGGCGATAGTCAAAGTTATTTAGCACAGGTAAGCATTGTGGTCGCTTCAGTTCCATCACCCGCTACAGCGCGTCGAGTTGTATTTCCATTTACCGCCATCGTTGGGCAAGAGGAAATGAAATTAGCCCTGTTATTAAATGTGATTGACCCCTTTATCGGCGGGGTGATGATTATGGGCGATCGCGGTACTGGTAAGTCTACCACGATTCGAGCGTTGGCAGATTTGCTCCCCGAAATCGATGTTGTCGCGGGTGATCCATTCAATAGCCATCCCAGCGATCCAGATCTGATGAGCGAAGAACTGCGGCAGGAATTTTTGGATAATCAGGCAACATTTCCCGTCTCGACCAAAAAAGTGCCGATGGTAGATTTACCATTAGGTGCAACCGAAGATCGGGTTTGTGGCACGATCGATATTGAAAAAGCCCTCGCTGAGGGTGTCAAAGCTTTTGAGCCTGGATTACTCGCCAAAGCTAATCGCGGCATTCTGTATGTAGATGAAGTCAATCTTCTTGACGATCACCTCGTTGATGTGCTGCTAGATTCGGCGGCGAGTGGCTGGAATACAGTAGAGAGAGAAGGGATCTCAATCCGTCACCCCGCGCGATTTGTCCTCGTCGGTTCGGGCAACCCCGAAGAAGGCGAACTGCGTCCCCAACTACTCGACAGGTTTGGGATGCACGCCGAGATTCGCACGGTTAAAGAACCAGCCCTGCGCGTCCAAATCGTCGAACAGCGATCAGATTTCGACCAAAATCCCCACCAATTCACAACTGAATATCAGTCTGAGCAAGTACTGCTCCAACAAAAAATCGTCGATGCTCAAACCAGACTGGCAAGTGTCACCCTCGATTACGATCTGCGGGTGAAGATTTCCCAAGTCTGCTCAGAATGCGATGTAGACGGACTGCGCG
>JANNDQ010000417.1:0-2718 GCA_031387965.1 Chamaesiphon sp. OTE_75_metabat_567 | reverse complement strand
GGCATTCCCGTATGAAATTCACGAGTTGGAGAACGCTGGATCGATTGGGAAAAGCCGATGCGATGCGATCTTCCAGAGGAAAAGCTATTGCTGGGGCAAACGCTCCGCTACCGCCAACGGACAACGCCGATATGCGACATCAAAGCTCTGTAATTTACTCTGCACCTACGAGTTGGCAAGACGACTTCAACGCCATCAAAGCACGATTTCAGTTAATGCCTTCAATTCAGGATTGATGCTGGATACCCAGTTAGCTCGTGGCTACAGCACCAGACAAAAGCTATCACTCTTACTAAATAATTTTTTGCCATTGTTACGTCAAGTTCTCAAATTTCACAATTCTCAAAATATGGGTAAGGCTCTGGCTTTAGTTATCTTGAAACCAGATCTTGATGGTGTCACGGGCAAATATTTTGATGGATTCGTTCGCGGCAATTCGTCTCCAGAATCTCATGACGAATGTAAGGCGATGGAGCTTTGGGAGGAGGGTAAGGTACTTGTCGGTTTAGAAGAGTCAATCTAAGAGCATCATTCTTGATGTATAGTAAATCATCAACTCCAGAAAGCTTTTGAACATCAAATATGATTCATAGCACCCGCACCACGATCGCACTACCTACCGCATTACTAGCAGCAACAGATCGAGCGGTAACAGATGGCAAAGCAAAGAGCCGTAATGAATTAATCGCCAGAGCAATTCAAAGAGAATTAGCACTGATGCGACGAGCGGAAATTGATGCCGATTTGTCCCAGATGGCTCAAGATACTGAGTACCAAGCAGAGGTACTACAAATGGAAGCGGAATTTGCCGTCGCTCAATGGGAAGCCTTGCAGACTATCGAGGCAGTCTTTCGATAGCCTCGATGGAAAAGATTTCGACTGCGTTGGCTCTAGCGATGGATTTGCCAACACGAGAGGATTTCGATCTTCAACAAGAGTAAGATCGCCAAAATCTACTGATTTTGATATTTGAAATATTCATGTCTATTTTGAAACGATGACAACCGAATATAAGCTCATGAGCGATCGAGTTTAACTGAGACGATTTTGCCCACGCTTTAGAGTCTGCCCGTACCTATGGTAGGCTAACGCCAAAAGCAGAAAGTAATCGAATTTTGCCTATCAATGCGTATGTGGTGTCCTAGACCGATATACCTCAAGTTGTGCCCGTAATTGGGCTACTTCTTGCGCCAGATCCAGCACGATCGCGGCTCCAACTAAGTTCACCCCCAAATCTTGCCGCAACCGCTGAATCTGAGCGATGCGGGCAATCTCGCGGGAATGCAACATCGAGCCTGTGGGTTCGATGATGCCCAACTGCACATAAACCTGTATGACCGCGATCGAAGTCTGGGCGGCATTGGCAGCATATTCAAAGCTGTATAAGCAATCTCCCTCTTGTGAAACTACCGTTGTGGATAGGCTGAAAGTCATAATGTCATCTCCTCTAATTGAGCGCGGGGGTTGAATGTGGTATTTGCCTGAATCTTTTTGTAGTATCTTTGCTCGATCTCACTGAGATCTTGCGGCGTGACGATCTGGAGTTTGGCGAGTAAGTCACCGCGTCCCCCTTTGGGCAACGTCCAACCTTTGCCGCGCAGTTTGAGCGATTGCCCCGATTTGACCCCTTTAGGGACTTTCATCGTCACGCTACCATCGGGAGTCGGAATTTTGATTTCCGCACCCAACACCGCTTCGTCAGGGCGAATGGGTACGTCACAGATGAGGTTCTCGCCCTCGAACCTAAAAAAGGAATGGGGCAATACTTCAATGGTGAGATACAAGTCACCCCGCTGTTGCGAGAACGGACTGGGACGACCTCTCCCTTTAAGCCGAATTCGACTACCTGGCTTGGCACCTGCGGGAATGCGGACATTAATCGTGTCATCATCGAGTTGGAGCCGCTGCTGGACACCATGAAACGCTTGGGAGAAAGTGAGTGCGATCGCGGCTTCAGTATCCGGCGCGGGAGCTTGTCGATATCCATCCCCAAAATCGTCAAAGCCTCCCCCTGTATTTCGAGTAGAAGTCCTCCGTCCCCGTCCCAGTAGATCGTTGATAAACGAGTCAAAGTCACCATACTGACCAAAATCTTCAGCTCCAACATTAGCCCCACTCGGTGGCGGTGCTGGATCATAACCAGGGCGATCCCAGTGTTGCCCAAATTGGTCGTATTTTTCCCGCTTTTCTGGATCGGAAAGTACCTGATTTGCTTCATTTAGATCTTTGAACTTTGCTTCTGCGGTTTTATCCCCAGGATTGAGGTCGGGATGGCACTTGCGGGCAATTTTACGATAAGCTCGTTTGATTTCTTCAGGAGTTGCCGTTTTAGGCACTCCCAGGGTCGCATAGTAGTCTTTAAAATCTGTTGCTGTTGGCATGACTGACCTCTGGCTTGCGGGTGATGTTAGTCGTCTTTATGTGGATCTCGCCCATCATGTCCGTATAAATCGATCTATCGGTCGGCGGAGTGAAACTGGCTGTGGGTAATTCTTTAAATAACCCGTTCGTAAGATAAATTGAACATTATCACCAATGCCGATCGACTGATTAAACTTTGCTCTGGTTGATGATTCTTCCAAGATCTGAGTCATTGGATGAATGGCGATACTTCTTGCTCGCACTTTTAGGAAAAGTCTTTCCATTCGTTTACCAGTTTCTAGCAGTGTCGCTACTGAATCATCCTTACTGGTAATCAGAATCCAACCTGCCGATTCC
>JANNDQ010000399.1:0-5187 GCA_031387965.1 Chamaesiphon sp. OTE_75_metabat_567 | reverse complement strand
AATTATCCGATCCTTTTGACGATCATGAAGACTAATATTTAATGCCAGTTGGGTTTGTTGGGTTTCATTCTTCAACCCAACCTACAGATCCTTGCTCTGAAACAATTTCAGGATCTTAGAAATGTAGGGTGGGCACTGCCCGCCACATAGGTTTGAGCTAATACTAGCATCCATAAATCTTGTTGATTAAACCCTTGCCGCATTCGTCATCAGCGGAAAACCCAATTTCTCCCGTTGTGCCAGATAGAGATGAGCGACTTGTCTGGCTAAACCGCGTACCTTACCAATATATCGTGTCCGCTCAGTCACAGAGATTACGCCCCGTGCATCTAGCATATTGAACGTATGGGAGCATTTGAGGACGTAATCCAAACTTGGCATTACCAGTTCTCTGGCAATCAATTGTTCAGCTTCTTGTTGATAGAGATTGAAGAGGGTGAATAGTAGCTCTGGATTCGATGCTTCAAAATTATAGGTGGATTGCTCGATCTCGGACTGAAGATAGATATCAGCATAGGTGAGCGAGTCATTCCACATGATTTTAGCGATCGAGTCTACATCCTGAAGATACATTGACAGCCGCTCTAAGCCATAGGTAATCTCGATCGAGACTGGACGACAGTCAATCCCGCCACACTGCTGGAAATAAGTAAACTGGGTAACTTCCATCCCATCCAGCCAGACTTCCCAGCCGACACCCCACGCACCCATCGCCGCGTCTTCCCAGTTATCTTCCACAAATCGAATGTCGTGATCCTCTGGCTTAATTCCGACAGCCCTAAGTGAGTCTAGATAAATATCTTGGATATTATCTGGAGAAGGTTTGATCAGGACTTGATACTGATAGTAGTGCTGATAACGGTTGGGATTGTTGCCATAGCGTCCATCCCCAGGGCGACGACAGGGTTCGATATACGCGACAGACCAGGGTTCAGGGCCGATCGATCTCAAGAAGGTATGATGACTCTTAGTAGCAGCACCTTTTTCAGTATCGTATGATTGGACGATCGCGCAGCCTTGATCGCTCCAAAACTGGTTGAGGGTAGCGACGACAGATTGGAAATTCATCAGAAGTTATGGGTTAATTCGTGAGTGGTGGCTGTAAAACTTTGGCTTGGCAAACACCAGATGCTGGCTATGAGCGGCGAAAACAGTTTCTACCAGTGACGTAATTCGCGTAATCCAAAAAATCAGACGAATCGTGGTCAGAAATTGATAGAATAGGCTGGCATCAATAATTATGCAACTGAATGCAACTGAACGTAACCAAGCTCAGCCATTTAGGTAGATTGAATCGCTCAAATAGTACTTTGAACACAGAATGTGGGAACGATCTATTTTAGGGCAGGAATCTTATTTTCAACACCCCTAATTTGCTCAGTTGGTTCATTATCCACAATTTAGTCCCGAAGATCCCGATTACTATGAGAGGGAGATCGACAAAATTTGACTCCGTCCGCAGGAATTTTCTATGAGTTCTCCACAATTCCCGATCAATCAGCCGCCATCCCACCCAGAAGCTGCCAGTAGACCTGCCAAGCCGATCAAAAAGCCCAAAAAACCAGATCCAGCCGACTACCCGCCATTGCCCCCGATGCTCCAATTGACGGGGAATACACCAATTCCACCTGCTAGTGAGCCACTTCAGTATCGGGCAATCGGCTTGATCTTGGGTAAATATGTCCCGTCGATCGAGGAGTTCAATCAGGGAATAGTCTTGGCTGATGATGGAACAACGATCGATGCCGTCATTCTTGGACGGATCATGAGTTTGATCAAAAATCATCTGGATTTAGCCCAATCTCACTTGTGGGTAGTCTACCCTCGGATTCGGAAGGAGGATAATAAACTCCATGCCCAAATTATGGGAGTCTGGGACCCTCGGCTAGTGATCAAGCCCCTGGATGTGCCGACTGAAGCTGAAGATCTCCATGACGATTCAACCGAGGAACAAGTGATCCCCTCGATCGACACCTTGGGTATTCCCACCAGTTATTTCTCGATTAGGGGGGAAGTCATCTATCAATCCCGTGACACGCGGGAGATTTTTGTCAAAATTCGTCAAGCACCTAAGAAGAAAACCGAAGAAGAGCGGTATTTCAAAATTCGCCTGATTGGCGATCTGCCTCAAAAGCTAGTTGGTAATTTTTGGGATTTTGATGTTATCAGGGTAAAAGATGATTTAGAGATCCGCAGTGGTCAGTTTGTGGCACCACTGCGGGCGAAATTGCCGCGTAAAGGCGGTGGTAAGCCGCCGGGTGACTTTGGGAGTAAAACACCCGTAAGAAAGCCACTGGAGGGGACTGATGGTCGAGAGATGGTCGATAAGCCCAAGCCTGCTGCACCAATTAAGCGTTCGCTGCCACCTAAGTTAGAGTTACCTGATTCTGGTGAGCTAGATTAGGAGCTTGGATTTTGGGGTACCCCTAGAGATTAGTGTGCGAGGGCGGGTTCGTTTGATATCGGTCTGTACGATCGATATTTACTAGCATAAACCCGCCCCTACGGTCGATCTATAAAATTTATGATCGTGGCTGTATGGATCTGTAGGGGTAGGTTCATGCCAGTAATCGTTGATGCTATGTTCGATCTTAAACAAAACCTACCCTCCTCAACTAGGAGCTAAAAAGATCTCAAATGGATTCTATAGAACCCATTTGAGATCTCTGGCTCGATCTATAGATCCTAGAGGCGGGTGGGTTTTGTTTGAGATTGAATAGTACGATCGATATTTACTAGCATGAACCCACCCCTACACAAGCTGTTGTACCCACTAACTAAAAAGATCTCAAATGGATTCTATAGAATGCCTCTATTAAACATCTTCTAACCGCAACCTAACCGACTCACCGTGGGAAAATAGTCCTTCGGCTTGAGTGAGAGCGGCGATCGCATTGCCGACCCTACTTAGCGCTGTGGGCGAATATTGAACCAAGCTAGAATGCTTCATGAATGTCTCGACACCCAAAGCTGAGGCATAACGCGCAGCCCCAGAGGTGGGGAGAGTATGATTGGGACCAGCGAGATAGTCACCGACAGCTTCTGGAGTGGAATCACCTAAGAAAATCGCTCCAGCATGACGAATCCGATCGATCAATGCCCAGGGATCAGTAGTATTGAGTTCGAGATGTTCTGGGGCAAATTGATTGGAGAAATTGATCGCGGTATCGAGGTCTTCGACTACGATAATTAACCCATAATGGGCGATCGACTTTTCAGTCAGAGTCCGGCGGGGATGCTGCTGGAGCTGCTGTTCGACGGCAGATTGGACGGCAGTTGCTAACTGAGAATCAGTGGTAATTAGAATTGATGCTGCCATCGGATCGTGTTCGGCTTGAGCTAATAAATCCGCCGCAATGTGCGCAGGTTTCGCTGATCGATCGGCGATAATTAGCACTTCCGATGGCCCAGCAAGGGAGTCGATCCCTACCGTCCCATAGACAAGCTTTTTGGCGAGGGTAACGTAGATATTTCCTGGCCCAGTAATCACGTCCACCTTGGCGATCGTCTCCGTACCATAGGCGAGGGCAGCGATCGATTGCGCACCACCGACGCGATAGATTTCTTCGACTCCGGCGACTTGAGCGGCGACAAGGACAGCCGGATTGAGGGTCTTATCTGCGCCTGGTGGAGTCACCATCGCAATTTGGGGTACTCCCGCTACTTTCGCGGGAATGGCATTCATCAGCACCGTACTGGGGTAGCAAGCGCGACCTCCGGGCACATAAATACCGGCCCGATCGACTGGGTTGTAGCGTTTACCCAGCACGACATCGTTATCGGCAAATGTCACCCAGGATTTAGGGATACGCTGACGATGAAAAGCTTCAATATTCTGGGCGGCAAGCTCGATCGCAACTAGTAATTCTTTAGACACCTGCTGGTATGCCGCGTCTAATTCGGCACCACTAACCCGCAACCGATCAACTGTCAGGACTTGACTGTCAAATTCAGCCGTATAGTGGATTAAAGCCTTGTCGCCCTGTCGTCTGACGGTTTGGACGATTTCGTTGACGGTGGCTTCTTTATGGACGATCGCATCGTCGTGAGTGCGGGCACTGATTCGCTGCAACTCTTGTTGCGCCTCAGTCTGCTGAGTGATAATTCGCAGCATGGTGGGAAAATGCCAATTATTCGGGCGGTGGAGTGAAGGGGAGTTCGGGGTAAAGTCTATTTTCCAAGGCTTCACCCTAATTATAACTTAGCGCGATTTTTACAGTATGGATTAGCTGCGGGCAATCATTTCACCCAAGTTCGATCCCATCCACTCCCACCAACTTCCAATCCAGCCAGCGAACTAGCCGCTGTGACGATCCGATCTCCCTGACGAGTGCGGAGATCGATCGATAGTATTCCCTTGAGCGTATCCCGACAGCACATCACCAATCCATTAGCGGTGGGCGTGCTAAGCATTGTTCCTTGATGATCCGTCGTGCCGACAATTTCTACCTCAAAATCGCTATTACTCGCTTGAATTCGCCACTCGCCCCAAGGTTGAATTTGCCACGTAACTTGAGAATTCCACGGCACAAATTCATAAAACTTGCTGCGATAATGAATCCCGATCATCCCCACTTCTTCCGTCAGCGCTAACACCTTGCGTCTACCTCCACCCGCAGTTACCGCCAAACCAACTGTGTCATTAAAACTATTACAATTTATCCAAAACCACTTTTCAGGAAAAGAACGACCCCAATTTTTCTCACTATATGCAGGCGCATTGGTAAATTGATAGCGGTGCCCCTGCCACTCAATCCAGCCTGTCGCCAAGCCATGCGCCATCAGAATCTGCCAGCCTGGTTCAAAAATGGGTAAATATGATAACCAGCCAGCAGTTGCCTGTTGGAGCTGCTGGGGCTGTCCCCAACCATAGATAGGAACTGTCTCATAGCACCAACGACAATTTTGCTCAGGTAATGATCCTTGATGTAAAGTTGCTGTAACTTGATAGCCTTCCGTAACTTGTCGATCAAATTCCGCTACTGACAATAATTGAGGGGTAATATCTAAATTAGTTTTACCCCAATGACCTAAAGATAAATGATCTTTTGCTGCCCAAAATTTCTCAAGATTGGGGAAAGGACAGATTAGATACTGTTCATTGATACCTAACATCTGGGCTGCGCCACCGCGATGATTGCTATCACCACCTGGATCTTCAATTGAGTACATAAAAGCAAAAGATTC